>DASQFN010000111.1 GCA_035633115.1 Gemmatimonadaceae bacterium
CACGATGTTCCTCGCGCACAGCCCTGTCGCAACGATGTCCGCGAGACTCACCTGGCCTGCCTCGTCCACGAAGAGATAATCGAGCTTCCTTTCAAGCTCCGGTCGAGCAAAGAGCCAGGCAGTGCCGCCGATGATTCCGTGATCGCCGCCGGCAACTTCGGCGTTGTCTGTCGAGTCCCGGATCACATTGCCGTTCAGACGATCATCGTTGCCGGTCGAGCGCTTGATCCCGGTGAAAGTCACGCCGCGTTCGAGCGCAACCTCCTCGACTTTCTTCAGCAGGTTGTTGATCGCCTTGTGCGACTGAGACGTAACGCCTATTCGCTTGCCATCGGCGAGCAACGACACGATCGCGTGGGCCGAAGTGAACGTCTTCCCGCTTCCCGGAGGACCCTGGATCACGAGGTGCGTGCGATCCATTCTCGCTATTGCATCGGTTGTCCCGGCAAGGAGATCGCGATCCCCCTTGAGAATCACTGAGCCCTCAAGCCGCGGAAGATCCCGGCGCAGAATACTCGTCACGGCCGGGTACTCGTCGGCGTGACCGGCGATCACAGCTTCTGAATAGCGCCTGATCGCTTCGCGCATTGCCGGGTTCGGTATGGGCCCGCTCGGAATCAGCGACGTTATGGCGCCGAAGGGAGGCTGCCCATTGCCGGCACTCAGCTCGAGCCACAATTCCGTGTCATTCAGCTCGACGATCTCGCCCGCACCCTTCCTTGTGTCGCTGCGTGCGGGTTTGTTCCCAACGCCAAGCTTGAAGTCCTGCTCGGGGAATCTGAGTCGCCAGATCTTCGACCGCCTGATCGGCCTTGGCTCACATAAGGGGTCCACCGTGAGACCACCCATGCAGTCAATGTCCTCTATCGCATCGTATGCCACATCGCAGCGCTCAAAAAACTTCCACCACTCGCTGCGCGCCTCGCGCCGGTGATACTCGAGCAGAAACCCAAGCAGCTCGCGCCACTCCCGCTCATCGCCATCCACGCCGGCTACAAGTGCTTCACGAAGTGCGAGAATCCGGGCGTCGTCATCACGACGCTTCTTTTCACGCTCGGCTTCTGCGGCGTCCTCGGCCGCCTTCTCCGCCTCCGGATCGAACCATTTAGTCCCGGCCGGGCGAAGCGAGACCAGCCAGTCGCGACAAAGGCGCGTGGAGAGACAATCGAACTCGTTGTAAACCTCGATCTGGCTCAGCAGCGAGTCGTCGCCCGTCTTGAGCCATCGCTCAAAGGCAACGATGCTGTCACCGCCGCTCGTGATCTCCTGGGTTCGCGTCTCCGCGAAGAACACTTCCAGATTCTTGAGCGAGTACGCGGGCTCGGAAGTCCTCACGGCTTCGCGCACTACCTTGTACAAGTCGACGAACTTTCGAGCGCGGAGAAGATCGTCCACCTCGTTCTCACGCGTTCCGTACGACTGCGCAAGACGCTTTATCGCGCTCTCGTGCCTGCTCGACCCTCCATACTCGCGCGCCAGACGCTTGAGCGCGGTCTGCTCGTACGACGCGTAGTGATACACGAACGCGTTGGGATACTTCTCGAGCCGCACGGTGATGAAGTCGAGCGCGTCCTCGAACGCCTTTCTTTCGGAGTCGCGGTCGCGGGCCCAGAATGCTTTATAGCGATCCTCGCCCGCCTCTTTGAAGTGAAAGCCGAAGAGGTACTCCAGCGAACCTTTCGCGGAGAAAACCGGATCGCCTTCCATGTCGAAGAAGAGGTCGCCCTCATTCGGCTCGGGAAGGCGCGCAAATCCGCGTCGCTCCAGGGGAGGCAGGACCTCGACGCGATTCTCGCCGGTGGTGCGATTCACCATCTGAAGACGTGCCTGCGAGCGGAGTCGTTCGAGTGTCGACTCCTGCATTCTTGTTATGGTGACACTAGGATCGAGGTCACCCAATGCATTGATCGTAGTGATGCCCGCGGCGCGAAGCTTCTTCGCTTGTGCACCACTGAGTGCCGCAACGAGTCGCAGGTTTCCTGTTTTGTCCCATTCGTCGTCGCATCGCTCCGACCAGTGGCAGAGCTGGCACTGAGGACATCGCTCGGCCGTCGTGACGCGCTCGTTGCCTGAAACGAAGAGATCGAATCGCTCGCGCGCGCGGTTGCAGTAGTAGAGGTAGTCGTGCAGTCTGAGCGTGACTTGAGATCCGTCGCCGAGCATCACATGTGCGTGCGTGGGACGGACGCCCTGCTCGCGCGAGATCATCTCCGAGTAAATGCAGAGCTGGACGACGTGCTTCGGTTTGGTGGACCGCGCGAGCTTGGTGTCGGCGACTTCGTATGAGTAGTCGCCGAGGTCGGAGGGTGTGTCGACCTTGAGAAGGAAGTCCGAGTATCCGTGCCAGCCGGGTGCGGTGAGCGCTCCTTGATAGATCACGTCCGCGCCGTCGCGCATGGCCTTGCGTGTCGCATCGACCATGGCTTGTATCGAAGGGTCGTGTGCGATCTCAACAACCACTCTGCCTTCGGCTTTCAGTTTCACGAGATAGAGGTGTTCGTGATCGAGGCCTTTTTCCTTGAGTATCTCGAGGTATGCGTCGTCCTCACTCGTCGGCGCCGCGAGCGCGCCGCCCATCAGCTGGAAGTCGAGGGCGGTCGCATGCGTGCAGCCGAGGAAGTTGAGGAGGTCAGTGGCGGAGTAGAGGGGATGCTTGAGGTGCAGCTTCATTCGGAGGGTGGCGGCGGGTTCGATCCGGACGTTCTGACCGGTATGCTAGTCGATGGTTCTGAGCATCCGCGATTCGCGCGGCTCGGCGAGCGTGATCGCGGTGCCTTCGCGATCGGCGCGACCTGTCCGCCCGATTCGATGGACATAGGCATCGGCCGCGGAAGGAACGTCGAAGTTGAAGATGTGCGACAGGTGACCGATGTCGAGCCCTCGTGTCGCGACGTCGGTTGCGACGAGGAGGTCGAGGCCTCCTTCGCGAAGGCGGCGCATCACGCGGTCGCGCTGCTCCTGCGACAAGCCGCCGTGTATCGTTTCCGCGCGGTAGCCTCGGGAATTCAGTGTTTCGGTGAGCTCGTCGACTTCCGTCCGTGTGCGGCAGAACACGATCGACGATGTGGAATTCTCGATGTCGAGGATTCTGCCGAGTGCCGCGGCTTTCTGCTGTCGCTGAACGATGTAGGCGACCTGTCGAATTCGCGGGAGCTTTCCCGCCTGCGTTTTCTCCGCGGCGATGCGAATGCTCACCGGATCCTTCAGGTGACGCTTCGCGATCGATCGTATGCGTGGAGGGAGAGTCGCCGAGAAGAGGGCGGTCTGGCGTGAAGCGGGAGCGGCCTCGAGAATCGCCTCGAGGTCTTCGGCGAATCCCATGTCGAGCATCTCATCGGCTTCGTCGAGGACAACGGTGCGGACGTGGCCGAGGTCGAGGGTCTTTCTGCGAACGTGGTCGAGCGCGCGGCCCGGTGTGGCGACGACGATGTCGACGCCGCGGCGGAGGACTACGAGCTGCTGATGAATGGACTGACCGCCGTAGATCGGGAGGACTCGCGCGCCGATGGATCGGCCGTACTTGTGAATGGCCTGGGCGACCTGCATCGCTAGCTCTCGTGTCGGGACCAGAATAAGTGCGCGCACGCGTTGCTTGTCGCGGCGGCGGTCGGGATCATCGGTCAGCTGTTGAATCAGTGGGAGGGCGAAGGCAGCGGTCTTTCCGGTTCCGGTAGCTGCCTGACCTAAGAGGTCTCTGCCGCCGAGGAGCGGGGGGATCGCCTCCCGCTGGATTGGAGTTGGCTCCTCGTATCCCAATGCAACGAGAGTCGCTGCTATTTGTCCGCTTACTCCAAGAGCTTCAAAGCCCTCGCTGGCCGGTAGCGCTTCACCAACCACTCCGCCCTCGTTGAACTATGATCGTCAACATAGCCGGTTCTTGGGTTTCAAGCCGCCTTAAATCGATCGTGTCGCCACTGCAGGTAATCACGGTTCGGTCTCAAGTCCTCGGATCGAGGTAGGTGAATGATCTGACCGTTCATTTCCTGGAGACCGTGTCTTAGCATCGGACCGTCGCGCTCTTCCAAAATGTCTCTGCGGATCTCGATGCGGTAATCGGGATTTATTCCTAGGATGTAGGCATCTAACGCATCGTGATGTACGCCACAAAGCGAAAGGCCGTTCGGGACCTCCGCGACGCCTCGCTCGTCCCGATCCTCAATAATGTGCGCAGCGCTCAAAAGCGGGCGATGGCGCAGCCTGCACACCGCGCATCGCTCGGCGTAAGCAGTCAGGACGAGCTCGCGAAAACGGCGCTGATGAAGGCGCACTTTCACAGCAGCGGTCGCGTACTCTCTCTGAAGTTGAACTGCGTGTCGAGGAAATAGCGATTCGGCACGGACCGCATCGGTGCCTGCCCGAACGTGAAAAGCAAGCTCAGCGGGCTCCTCGCTCTCGATGTAGCAGGGGAACACTGGATCATAAACGGCAGAAGTTAAGCCATAGAAGTAGATAATTGGGCGTTGTAGTTCCATTGCCCGCCTGAGAGCTCTATTCGTCCAATAGTTAGGATCCTCGCCCTCATATCGATACACGAAAAAGTTCGCATCAGATGCAACTTGATCGTCATATGGTCGTTCACGTCCAGCTCTTGGGACGACGGTCACAATGGTAAGTGCGGCGCCTTCTGGTCCTAACTGACGAGGACGCCAAATTCCTTTCTGGGGATTTCTGAAAGCAATTCGCTGGCCTTCAAACTCAAATCCTTCGCTGATCTGTTGGCTGCTGACAACGCCGCCGCCTTCAGTTCGAAGCCCACGAAGGCGGTCAAAGCTGGCGAGTCGGATCCGCCAATCGAGATCTAGATTCAGGTCGGCGTTCGTCACGATGAAAACCTAGGTGTCAGTTTTCAATTCTGGGAGATCGCTTTGATCGCATATAATAGAACGCATTCGCCGCGGAACATCCTGCGCCGGAAAACGGCAACACATTCGCAAATCAAAGCTGGATGAATGAGATAACATGAGGTAGTACTCATCGCTACGACTATCGGGGTAAATTGACTATCTAGCGAGCGCTAGTATCTGCCATCCTTTCTGTACTGACCATGGCACAACCGTTCTTTCGCATGCCGACGCCTGTCAGCATTGCAGCGCGGTCGTCGAGTATTACGAACTCCTTCATCAATGCGATCATTCCAGCAGTCGTGCCGACAGAAGCTGAGGTGCTCGAGGCGCTCGGCGTGCTCGGTATTGATCCGGAGAACGTTTGTTGCGCATACTGCGGCGATGGCGCCACCGAATGGGACCATCTACGGCCGCTGGTAGTCAAACAGAAACCCACAGGCTACATCTCCGAGATCGGCAACCTTATTCCCGCGTGTGGTAGATGCAATCAATCAAAAGGCAACAAATCGTGGCGCAGTTGGATCGAGAGCAACGCTCCGAGGTCACCGAAGCGCCGCGGTATTCCCAACCTAGCCGATCGAATCGCTCATATTGAGGCATACGAGAGATGGCGGGAGCCTGTCCCTCTCGACTTTGCTTCCGTCATTGAGCCAGACATTTGGGCAAAACATTGGGAGAACTGGGAACGCGTCCTTGCTGAGATGCGCGAAAGCCAGAAGCTGGCAGCGAAGATTCGAGTGCAGCTCAAGTCTTGGCATTCTACCTAAAGCGTCCGGCGAAACTCGTGCGGTAGACAGTCAGAAAAATGCCGACCGGACGTCTTTTCAGCGCGCGCCTCTCACTTCCCGCGCTCGTTTCAGCCGCCAACTCAATCGGCGCGCATCTCGCGGCAAAGCTTGGTGAGTTTGCTAGTGACGAGCGGACGTTAACCGACGAGCTGTGCGATATGTTCTGCATCTGGTCACAGTTAACCCCCAACCTTGGATCGCTTCTACCGGCCGATGCCGCTTTTCTCAGAGCTCTTCCTAAGTCCCAGTTCCGTCTAGATCTTCGGAAGACCACAGCCCCTGAGGAAGCGAACATTGGCGCGGATCTCGAACTCGCTATCACTACGCCAGCAGGAACCAAAACGGCCCTCCTGCAAGCGAAAGTGTTTGACGACGCTACTTCGTCTCTTAGGGGCAGCCGCCGAAAAGACTGGGACAAGCTCCGCACACAGCTTCGGGATGCACGGGGGATGTCGGGTGACCTCGCCTTCTTACTGCTCTATGTCCCCTCGTCCCTATTACGCGATGACTATCAAGGCTATGGGACGTGGGAACAACGTTTTCGGACAAAGAACGCTTCAACGGGCCGCAGTTCAAGGTATGGGACCATGTTTTTTCCTGTGAATGACCTTTTGGACGGTCGGGATAGATGGTATTCGCGTAGTTTCGCAAATCGTGTAAATCCTCTTAAGATTTCTCCGGCTCCGCTTTGCTTTTCTGAGGTTGTTCTTGAAATGCTGGCTTGCCGGCGAGGAAGGTGGGTTGGCGGAGGCCGAAGTCCGATGCACTACTCGGAATCGACTGTCGAGCCAGTACGCCAGTTCCCCTATCGGCGGTTGGATCTTCGCGTGGGTGAATTCGAGGATACGACGTTCGAGCGCTTTTCGGGGCAACTAGCTTAGCGCTTTATTGAGTTCACTTTCACCGGGTTAGCGTTGGGATAACCGCTTACTTAGGGGACAAACTACATTTGCGCGACTATGTTCGTTTTCCTGCGTCGGACGACGACTTTAACGCATTTCTCTCCGAGTTCCAGCAAGAATCTGATCGCGCCGCCGCGGTACTCGGTGCAGCATACGCAGATGATTTGCTGAAGACTCTCCTCATGCGTTCCTTTGTGAACGAAGGCCGCACGGTGAGGGAATTGATGCGACCTGAGAGTGCTGGCGGTACGTTCAGTTCACGAATATCGCTAGCATATGCGATTGGACTGATAAGCGAAGACGACGCGAAAGATCTGCATCGACTGCGAGAAATTCGAAATAAGTTTGCGCATCGACTTCATGGTCTCTCGTTCGAAGATCAGAGCATAGCTGCCAACTCATGGAACTTTCGCTGTATGGAGCGTGTCTTCACAAAATTTCCAAGGTTGCGAGAAGAGTATCCCCCAGACGCACGCAAGTGGTTTGACCTGGCAGTGGGGATTCTATGCTATCAACTACGCCGTAGTCTTCGTAACGCCTCACGCTTTACTTTCGTGGAGTCGCCCTTGGCGATTGAAGCGCCAGAGGTTTAACTCAGTTCCCGCGACTCTTCAATCCGTTGCCGCCTCGCATCGCTCACTTCTCTGACAACTCGCTCGCGGAACCTTAGCGTCGGGCATTAAAACCAAGCTCCTGAAAAACAAGTGAGTGAGAATTCGGTAAAGGGCTCGGAGCTATACAAAAAGCTGCCGGAGTTCGCCGCTATGCGTAGCGCCGAACTTCAGCGTTCGTTGCAACCGGTCGTCGCTTTGATCGATGCCTACGGCAAACTCGTGTCGCGAGTTGTGGTGGCACTCGGGTCCTCCAAACCAGAATCGAGACAGGCTTCGATCGTTCGGGATTTGATCGCCGACGTCTTTGATTTCCTGTATGAGTGGCGTCGCCCGCTCTTCGAGGGTCGGGCGCATGTCGCATTTCCGCTTGGGCGCCGTGCATACGAGTCGCTGTCTCTGTTGAGTGTTTGTTGTCAAGATGAAGCGTTTGCGTTGCGCTGGGACTCAGGCAGTCAGATTGGGAATAGGGAGATTCGTGAAGCTCTTGCGACACTCCCGGTGAGTGAAGAAAAAGACGGACTTCAGGAGCTTTACAAGCTGTTCAGCAAGGGCGCACACCCCAATCGGGAACTTGTCGGCGAGCGCCACCTCGGAGATGATAACGAGTACGTATTGGGATCGATTGCCGTGCCAGAACTTGTGCTTGTGGTTGATCAATCCATTACGATGGTGGACCTGTGGTTCTGGTTCGGAGCCTTGACGGGGCACGTAGCCAAGGATGCGCTCGCCAAGAGTGACCCAGGCTTTGGTCACGACTATCTCGAGGTCGCCGCCAATGCGAAGGATGTTAAGACGTGGTTGGTCGCTAGCTTTAACAACCTCCTGGAACTCCGCCAAGCTGAAATGCGCGAGGAGTTGAAGCGCCGTTCTAAATCCGGTGACCGTGGAGCTTAACGAAGCGCTTAGCTGCCGAGCGATTTATCCAAGCATGCTTCGCGCGATTGGCTGGATTCGTCTCACGTTGGCGCATGTTAACCTCGCTCGCTAAAATGCCTATCGTCTTTCCGTCGCCGTCTGTTGACGACCACCGACGCTTTCTGATCAGCTTCCTTTTTTCTGGATGTCTGATCCCAGGCCCGAAAGAGTGCGTCGAACGAGCGTACCGAGATTTCTCTCGTACGGCTAAGGGGATTACCAAAGACGATGAAGGTAAAGAAAGGAAGCGATCCGCCCATGCTCTCGTTGAGACGTTTCTGCGAGAGGCCATCAGCACTGAATGGGTGAGAGACGGTTTTGATGAGTGGCACCAGCGCTGCTGCGGCAAAATCTGCGAACACTACGCGCGAAACGGATTCGCAAATTTCCGCATCGGCCAAGCGCAGAAGTGGCTCAATATGTCCGTTAAATACATCCTCAGCCTTTCGGAGGCTGGTCTTTACTCGGCGCTTCCAAGTTCAAGTCTTCGCGATGTAGCGCATGTACCGCTAGACGACTTCATTCTTACAGTTACGGATGCCTATCTTCGAGTGCCGTTGCGATGCCCATGGAGTCAGATCTCCGAATACAACATCTACATGAATGTTCAACAATGGATCCACGGCATCTATCCAGATAGCGCTCCGATCGATATTGAGTTCCACCTCTACAATAAGGAGGCGGCGCGCCGGCGCGAAGCGCGTTCCTGACTGAGTCCGGACCCTTTCTCGCAGGCGAGATACTCGGGGTTCAGCCGTTTGCCCAAGCTGAGTGGTCGCCTTACGTTTGCTCGGATGCCAGAGGTGGGTCATAGTGTTCGTCTCAAGCGGATCTTGGAGCAGATCGAAGCAGATGAAGACGAAAAATGTCACGCGCGACCGCAGCAACCGAGCGCTCGTGTGTCGGATGTAGTGTGTAGCGTAGACGGTTTCATACTTCCGGACACGCGACGTCGGGGGGCCGTCGACTTTGCGCTCTCAAGGCGATGACGCGGCTATAGATCGCTCTCCCATCGCCGCTCCGGACTGACATGGGCCGCATTACACTATTTCCGCCGAGGAGCAGCACACGAAATGAGCCCGAAAATCACAACCCAACGTCAGGACGGTCTAGACTGATGGTGCCTCTGACTGAATCTGAGAAGAGCGAATTCCTCCGACTCCTCAGCACTGGCCAGCCGCTTCCTGAGCAATGGCGGTATCGACTCTTTCCAAGGGACTACCCTACGCAGGAAACCAGTAAAGAATACCGACTGGTTTACGATGGGAAGCTCAAGCGCGAGGAAGTGTTGGCGCAGACACCTGCAGCTCCGTGGCAATTGGTGCGAGAGTTTTGCGCTAAGCGACCGCATAATGACGGCTGGCGAAATCTGCTCGTGTGGGGCGACAACCTACTAGCCCTGCGGGAACTACTGTCCGACCAACAGGGACCGAATCACTTCGGGACACTTGGGAAAATCAAGCTCATTTACATCGATCCGCCGTTTGCAGCGAGTCGGGACTTCATGAAGGATGAGGAGAAGGCGTATCGCGACAGAGTATTCGGTGCGCAGTACATCGAGTTTCTCCGCAGGCGCCTCATCCTTCTTCGCGAACTCTTGGCGGCCGATGGTAGCATCTACGTGCACCTCGATTGGAAAAAGGGGCATTACATCAAGACCGTTTTGGATGAGCTATTCGGCGAGACGAGATTCCAGAACGAAATCGTTTGGTACTACTACAACAAGTTTCAAGGCAACGTGGATCGGTTCGCTTCCAATCACGACGTGATCTTCGCGTATAGCAAAGGCCCAGATCCGATCTTCCACAGACAGCGGGAAAAACGCGCCAGAGTTATCAGCCAAATCAAGCGAGTCTGGGACAAGGACAAGGGCTCAATCGTGAATGCGAAGGGGCCTGACGGGAAGGTCGTTTACCAGGAAGTTGACGCGCGCACCGTCGATGACGTTTGGCGGATGCCGATGATTCAACCGGCCGACCGGACACAGCGGACGGAATATCCAACGCAAAAACCGGAACAACTTCTTGAGCGCATTATCCGCGCATCGTCGAACGAAGACGATATTGTACTCGACTGTTTCGCCGGCAGCGGCACTACGGCGGCCGTGGCGGAAAAGTTGGGCCGGCGTTGGATAGCGATGGATTGCGGCAAATTGGCCATTTACACCACGCAGAAGCGTCTGTTTTCGCTCACCACTTCCATCGGAGCGGCAAAGAAAGACGACCGCACCGAAGCTGAGCGGACAGAGGATTGGAACGAGCACTTGAAAGGCGCGCCGGGCGTGCTGCTGATCACCGAGAAGGCGCGCAAAGGTGAGTGCGAAGTGACTCTGAATTTACTCCACGATCTTGCTGGTCTCGCGAAGCAGCACGAGCTCGTAAAGAAGGACGCGACCTTGTCGCTGGTCTGCCCGGTGCACAAGCTGCTGATTCCGGGGGATCGGTTGGAAGAACCTGAGGATGGCCCCGGTGTCTATTGCATCAAAGTGGAAGGGGTTGAGTTCCGCATCTCGGTCATCACGCCGAAGGACAAGGCCGAAATGGAGCAACCGGTGCCAGCGAAAGGGTTCGCGCTTTATCGCGCGGGCGTCTATGACATGGCAACGATCAAGGCGTTGCCGTGGGCGGACTACCGGCCGTTTGTCTTGAAGCTCTTTGGGGTTCGTGCGCACCAGCACGCGCGGTACGGGTTCGAGCTGGACGGTTACATCGGCACGCATTCGGCCCTCGTTTGGAATTACCCGGACCACAAGAGGTTCACGCTGGATTACGGCTATGTTGACGACATGCACCGTACGTTACGCGGCAAGCCAGGCGAGTGCTTCTACGTAATCGCCCCGGTCGTAGCGATGGCTTTCGTAGAGGACGAGGTGATGCGGGACGAGACAACGTATGTCTTTCTCAAAGTGCCGCTGTCAGTTCTCCTCCGGCTTATCGAGCGCAAGGTGCCAGCCGCTCTCATACAGCCTGCAAAGGAGGAGGACGTAAACGAAGTAATTGACGCGGTGGGATTCGACTTCATCTCGCAGCCGCAGGTAGTGTGGAAAGCTAAGAAGGAGGCCCGACCGGGTGAGCTGTTCGCAGATTACCTACTAGAGCTATCCGAGTTCCGGGCGCAGACTCTGGCAACGGATCCAGAGGATTTTCGGAATTTTGAAACGTTCTCAATGGCGATGGTCGACTTGGACTACGACGGTGAGGTGTTCCAGTTAAGCCGAGTGTTTTGGGGGGAAGACGTTCTCAAGGATGCGGGTGGATTGGAGAAGGCCGAGCGCTTGGAGTTGCGCATCGCGGAGGCGGAATTCGTAGGTAAGCAAATGATGGTGATCCTCTGCGACCGTTATGGGAACGAGAAAACTTTGTTGGTGGCAAAGACCGAGTTTGAAGGAAAACCCGCGCGGTCTAATAAGAAGGCCGGTAGAAAGGCGAGGAAAACAAAATGAGCCTCCAACTACGCATCGCCGAACAGGTGCTGAAAGTCGATGACGCGCGAGAGGCTACTGAGGCAGTCGTTCACAAATACGACGCGTTCCTTAACCTGCTCTGTCCGGACCACTATTCCTTCCAACGTGATGCCGTGCGAGAGTCGCTTCGATTTCTCGTTTCAGACAAGTATCCGGACCTCGAGCGACTTGCACGAGAAAACTGGAACGCCTACGAAGCCATTCAGCAGCGACACGAGCGCATCGACGCCTACTTCGCAAAGATGCCGCTGCGAGATAGGAAATCGGCTTCGATAGATCTGGCCACGGGCACAGGCAAGAGCTTCGTGATGTACGCGCTGGCAGCGATTGCGCTGGCCGAACGCGTAGCAGAACGAGTGTTGGTGCTCTGCCCGTCGTTGACTATCGAGGAGGCACTACTCGAGAAGTTCGTCGCATTAGCCGGCAATAGTGAGCTGGCTGGGATTATGAATGAATTGGGCGCCGCAGTCACGATTCCCGCAATCAAACGCGGCAACGAGACCATTCTATCGGGTGACATCTGTGTTGAGAACATTCACGCGGTGTACGAAAACACTGGCTCGTCCATCCGTGACAGCTTTCGGGGCCACGGTGGTCGAACGCTAGTGCTGAACGACGAGGCGCATCACTTATTCAGTCCTCCGGACCGCGCGCTAACGGAGTGGATGAAATTCCTCCAACACACGGATTTCGGCTTTCGGCTGATCGTAAACGTCACTGGGACACCGTATGTGGCCAACGACTACTTTCCGGACGTGGTGTTTCGTTATGGGCTCAAGCAGGCGGTCGCCGACAAAGTAGTCAAGAAACCGAACTACAAATTGAAAGACACCCATACAGCGCATGATTGGGAGAAGACTTACGCGATCCACCGCCAGAATAAGGAGGTCTACGGTGCGGAAGTGAAGCCAATATCCATCGTCGTAACCCAAGAAATCGCGCGTTGTGTGGAGGTGTGGCGCGAACTTGTGGACTTTCTTTGTTCCAAAGAGAGGCTTGACCACGAAGCGGCACAGAGGAAGGCAATTTGGGTGACTTCAGGAGTACCGTCGAGCGGCCCGGCCAAAGCAAGAGTAGAATCAGCCTATTCCCCACGAGAGGATAAGGATTCACCAGAAAAGCGTCGAAAGGAGAACTTGGCATCGCTGAAGCATGTGGACGATGCCAGTAGCTCCGTGGAGTGGATCGTCTCGGTAAGCATGCTAACGGAAGGCTGGGACGTGAAAAATGTTTTCCAGGTGGTGCCACACGAGTCACGAGCATTTTCGTCGAAATTGCTCATCGCGCAGGTGCTCGGCCGCGGGCTTCGAGTGCCGCCTGGGTTATCCGAACAGCCGCTGCTGACAATCAACAATCATGAAGCATGGTCGGAGGAAGTCGGCAACATGCTCAAGGAAGTGTTGGAGGTCGAGAACACGCTGTCATGGGGTTACGACCCTCGTCGGAGCAAGTTTGTCTTCCCATTGCACAATCTGAATTACGAACCGGAGCAGCGTGGCGTGGAAGTGAAGCGCGAGAAGGCACGCGCGCCAGAGGTGAACTTTCTCCCTCAAGAACGGAAAACAACGGAGTACTCGACGTTCTCGGAGACCGGGACGCTGGCAGTAGAGATACAACATCATGATCTCTACGAGATTGAGGACGCAGCGAGCCTCGTCCGCCTCTTCCTCCGGGAGAAGGACGAGGCGCTTGCACTAGCATGGCCAAAGAAGCGGCTGAAGGACCTTATTGTATCGCAGCTCAAGGCCGCTGGCCAGCATGAGGACTTCCTTAGCAAAGAGAATCTATTGCTGCTTCAACAGGGCTTTGGGCCGATGCTCCGCGAACTCGACAAGCAACATCCGCGTGTGAGCCAAACAGCAAAGAAGATCATTAAAGTCGATCTGACAACGGTGGCGAGGCAGTCGTTCTCCGAAAGCACGCTAACGGACCACGGCTCGATATGGACCGTGAGGGAAGAACCTCCTCCCTACGGCGGCCACGAACTGCACCTATGGGAGCAATATCAGCGGCTCCGTAAACAGTTCTCCGAATATGGCGATGAGGCGTCTGATCAGGCCAAGGCCATTGGTTCCAGGATTCAAGAAGTTGAGGGCGCGCGGTTCAAGCTACCGTGGAATGTGCATTTCGTCACGCACGAGCCAGAGCGAAGGTTTTCTGATCTGCTATTCGAGAACGCCAGCCTGTTTGACTCGTTCGCGAAGATGCCTAACACAGGGGGCTATGCGTTTCCGTATTCATACAAACCTGCCAAATCAGCCAAGACCCATGTGGCAAACGAGAGCTTCAACCCAGACTTTTTCATCAAAATGAAGACTGAACGCGATATCCTTGTTGTCGAGATTAAGGCGGAAGGAGACGACTCCAATCGAAATCGAGCCAAGTGCCGAGACGGCCTAAGGCACTTCGAGACTCTGAATGACCGGCTGACGAGATCGAGCGAGCCGTGGCGCTACCACTTCTACTTCCTTTCACCGGACGACTACACCAGCTTCTTCGAGCGCGTCCGGAACGGGAACTACGCCGGCTGGCGGTCTGGATTAATGCAAGAGTTGAACGCCTCAGCGTAGTAGCGTCGGTCACTACAGCGAAATAGGTAACACAACTGACAAGGACGCTTCGGCGTGGCTACGCTACTCGAAAAGACGTCTCCAATGCTCGAAGATAAGTACCATACTCAGCGTATCGAGCCGACAGTACTGCCTGAGCAGCGACGCCCACTGCTCTCGCACAAAGGGATCGTTCTTGTCCGCACCATACATCATCTCTTGATACGCCATCATCGCGCCGGTCCCCTCGTGCACGTCCTCCATAGTTCCGTTGATCTCGACAGGAGGTAGCGCCGCGTAGGGGTCGCGTGAAGCATCCGCTCGCAGTCCGGTCCACGTCTCGAACTGCTGGTGCATCGTCGCGTCCGTCTGCCAGATCGCGTCGAGCACCACTTTGATCGATGTTCGCCCTTTCATTCCCGGATGGTAGTAGTCGCGCCGAGCCCATTCGTGGAGGTCGACAATCCGCCGACCGAACACGTCGGTCATCCAATCCACCAACTCTGGAACATTTCGTCCGAATGTTTTGAGATCCGCAACGATCTGCTTGAGTGTTGTCGCTTCGAAGTGCGACCAAGTGAGCACTGAGCCCTCGTCGCCGATAGCGGCCCGGAGCGACTCAGCGAATGACTGATTCGGCCAGACGTCGACGTTGTTCAACCACTCTGCGTGCATGGGCGTGTCACCCGGTGCCGGCACAGTGTGACTGCTCCATTGGAACGTCACCAGACCGTACGGCCGCATGCCCGCATGATACGGCAGCGCGAGCCGCGAGGTCTCGAAATCGATGAAGTGCAGACGGCCGCTCATCGCCTGGAGCTTCTTGGTCAGTTCAGGCGCACCGTACACGGTATTCGCGCGCGTGTATTCGATCTGTCGCCGCTGGCGTTTGGCGTTCTCCCCGATTTCTCCGTTCGCTTTCACCAGCGCGTCTTGCGGAATGTCGAATAGCGAGGTCGTGCCGGCCTTGAACATCGTGTCGACGAGTGACTCCCGGTTTTGCGTCTTCACGGTGCCCACGGAAAATAACTCGAGCATGTGCGGGCGCGGTTCGGCGAGCGCGCCCCAGCAGTCGGCAAACCCGTTCGGCGCGCCGGGATCGTCGTGACGAAACTCACACTTCACACATTTTGACCCCCGCTCGAGACCAGCGGTGAACGACGGAAGGGAATCGTCCAATAACGCTTCGAGTTCCGTGGCGGCTCTCTCGACTTCATCACGCAACAACCCTACCTCGGCGGTCACATCGATCTCCGTAACAAGGTCGAGGTCGACGTACTGCTCGCGCGTTCCGGTGTAGCTCGCAGTGTGCAGGCGTGTGACGCCGTCGCGCCCAGTGCGGCGCACGAGCTCGAAAAGTTTCGGAATGTCATCGACGACTGCACGTTTCGTCTCGTCCAACAACACAAGGAACGGGCGGATCGTCACCCCGGGCAGCATTCGCTCGAGGATCAGCGTTTGGTAAGTGACATCCTCGATATACTCGCGCCAATCAGCGAGCACGCCAAAAGGGCGTCTGCGGGAACAAAAGACGCCAAGCTTTCCCTCGCGGAGCTCCTCAGCGTGTCGTGCCCCATCGAACAGGCTCGACTTGACCTCGATGAGCCGCACGACGTTCCCCTTCTTGTCGAGGATGTCGGCGCGCGCGTGACGCCGTCCCGCAACCAGCGTCGCCTCGAACAACGTCACCTCATCGCGCGCCAGTAACTGCGTAGTCCGCGCGAGATCGTCCGCAAGGTTGCCCCCGTAGTCGAGCTGGATCGCGTTTTGGTACTTCGCCTTCGCCAAGGCTTCAACCATATAGCCACCCTGAGCGAGGAGCGAGAGATACGGATTGCTCTCTCGACTGTCCGGATATCCATTCTCACGGAAGAACAGCTTCGCGCGGCAACTACGCGCCAGCTTGAAGTCGGATTTCGAGAGAGTACGAGAAGGCCGTTTGCCCGATTCATAGATCGCGGCCGCTCGTGATACGGAAGTCTCCATTGCCATGCCTCTTCCTAACTAGCGGTTCGTCCCGTTTGTCGATGCATAACTAGCGGGACGGTCTTGCAGCGCTGGGAAAGGGCCATGCCTTCCTCAATCACCTAGTTCTTGACGCGATGCGGAGCAGAATATCGTTTCGCTACTCCTTAAGCATCTGACGCGCCCGTTCGATGCGCTCTCTCAGCCCATCCTTGAATTGCCGGTCCTTCTTTCTTGTCGCGATATGGGCTGCGATGGCAGAACGGATGACTTCGGCAATAGGTTGCTCATCGATCCGGGCAACGGTCTCGAGTTGTTCCGCTTGTTCGGCCGAAAGTCTAATCGTGAGTGCTTTTGCAGGTTTCATAATACAATAATGGTATCTTGACTGCATGGCTGTCAAGTGTTATGGTATCATGGTATCATGATACCCCGCCTAAATGCTCTTACACATGAGGAAAGACATGCCTGATACGACACCACCCAAGCCGCCGGGCCCGCACAAGTTCAACATCCAGATTGACAGGGCTCACTTCACCGTAACGAAATCGACAATGACCGGAGTTGAGCTCCGTGCGGTTCCCGAGCCTCCCATCGGCCCGGAGCGCGATTTGTTCGAGGTCGTACCAGGTGATGCTGATCGCAAGATAGAGAATGTGGACATCGTCGAAATCACCAATGGCAAGAGGTTCTTCACGGCTCCGGGCCACATTAACCCAGGCCGAGTTGTGTAACAGGAGGGTGTCGAAGATGACTCTACCAGATTCAGATGCTGCGTACCTGTCCACGAGACAGGTGCCCCACAAAGTATCGAACGATGCCGGAATGATCTGTGTTGTTTTGCCGAGTTGGCCGTTGCCTCCTGGGTACAATCAAGAGATCGCTGATCTTCTCGTAAGGTTACAAGCTGGGTATCCCGACGTTCCCCCTGACATGTGGTGGTTTGATCCGCCCGTCCGGCTCGCAAACGGTGGGACAATTCCCGCAACTGATGTAACTGAGCAGTATTTCGGACGATCCTGGCAGCGTTGGTCAAGGCATCTTCAGCCCGGTCAGTGGAAATCTGGAATCGACGGTCTGGAGAGTTTCCTGGCCCTGATTCGACGCGAGCTCGAACGAACTGCCAGCTCGTGATCACTACCTTAGTGATACCTGAGTCAATCGCGAGTTCACTCCGTGATTTTACTCGGCTGGAAGTCGAGACGGGGGGCGTCCTGCTCGCTCGCGAGGCTTGGACGCCCTCAGGCAACCTGAGACTTCTTGCTGCCGAGTTCTGGCCGGTGCCCGAGCACGCCTACATCCGCCGGGAAGCAGACGACCTGTTGATAACATCAGATGGCTACGTCCCAGCCCTTGCTCGAGCGGAGTTTCTTGGGGCCGTGCCGATATGGCTTCACACGCACCCGGGCGGCAATTCCTCTGCATGTCCGAGTCAACATGATCTCAGAGTAGATGAGCAATTGAGCGACCTATTTCGGTTGCGCTCGGGGAGCCGCTGGTATGGGACCGCTATTCTTTCGCCAGAGGGCGAACAGCTGCGTTTTACAGGATATCTAAACAGCGGCGAAAATGGAGCTGAAATTGACAGGCTGTTGACAGTCGGGCCCAGGATCAGTTTGGCTTGGAATGAGCGGGCGGACCGCGCGCCAGTTTCCGGCATGTTCAATCGAAACGTTGCTGCGTTCGGGGGGGAAGTCCAGCGGGTGGTGCAAGACTTAAGGATTGCGGTCGTGGGTTGTGGGGGAACCGGCTCAGCGGTCGCTGAGCAGCTCGTGCGGCTTGGTTCGAGACACGTTTTGCTGATCGATCCCGATAACATCGAAGCGAGTAACATAACCCGCGTATACGGCTCAAGAGAGTCCGATGTGGGTCGGCCCAAAGTGGATGCTCTCGCTGATCACTTGAGACAAATTGCACCCGACGTCGAGATCAGCACGCTTGATACAGCGATCACATCCGAGTGGACAGCGAAGCAGCTCGCCGGATCAGACGTCGTTTTCGGGTGCACGGACGACAATGCCGGCCGGCTCGTGCTTTCTAGGCTTGCCACGTTCATGCTGATCCCCGTCATCGATGTTGGCGTAATTCTGAGCAGCGGCGTGGAAGGCCGTCTTCAGGGAATCGACGGACGCGTCACGTTACTCTATCCTGGTTCTGCGTGCCTCGTTTGTCGCGGGAGGATCGACATAGCTCGAGCAGCGAGCGAAATGCTCACTCCGGGTGAACGGCGTAGACGTGTGGATGAGGGTTACGCGCCCGCTCTAGCGGGTATTGAGCCTGCAGTCGTGTCATACACGACGTTAGTCGCCGCGTATGCGGTGGGGGAACTTCTCGAGCGCCTGATTGCCTATGGTCCCGAGCCACCGCCGAGCGAACTCATCATTCGGATCCATGACCGTGAGGTATCAGTCAACAGGCAACTGCCTCGGTCGCGACACTATTGCGATCCCCTTTCTGGAAAAATCGGATTAGGTGTAACGGAGCCGTTCTTAGAACAGGTCTGGACGTCGTGACCCGGCGCATTAGGTGGTGGGAATGGGTTCCTTTCGTTTGGCGGAAATGGCGTATTGTGCTTCAAGTCCCCACAGCGGCAGACATTCCGGATCGCTTACCGAAACGCGGGGCGGTGTTGGTACGCATGAATATCCAGCCGACTTGGTTGGCATTCGATTGTCCGTGTGGAAATGGCCATCGAGTGATGTTAAACCTTCTACCGTCACGGACACCTCGCTGGGCCATTGCGCTAGAAGCTCCGTTGACGTTGTCACCAAGCGTCGATGATGAGACAGACGCACGTCGCTGCCACTACTACCTAACTCAAGGACGAGTGGTGTGGGTCAAAAACGATGAATGGGATGGTATCTAATGCGCGCTTTGAACCCGGCATTGACGCCTGGTGAGGACTCTGCCCCCACAACAGGTATTGTTGCGCCTCCTGCGAGTAAGACGCCGCTATTTGAAGCGATTCACGCTTCTCGGTATTTGCGGCAAAGCATTATCAAGCAGATTCAAGAACGATCAGGGCGCAGGCTGATCTGTTACGTCGGGGGAACCCAGGCTCCAGTGGACCGTGACGACGTACTCGGTTTCGTTGACTTGCTTCACAATGTGGCAAACGAGGCCGACCTGGATCTTCTGATTCACACCGGGGGCGGGGATATGGATGCCGCCGAAAAGCTAATTACGATGGTTAGGAATCGAGTCGGAAATGCAATCCTACGTGTGGTCGTCCCTGACTATGCGAAAAGTGCTGGAACATTGATGGCGCTTGGAGCTGACATCATTGTGATGAGCGATCCTTCTGAGCTGGGGCCGATTGATCCTCAAATCATTCTTTCGGACGGGAACGGGAATCGGATTCAACACTCCGTTCACAGCTATCTCACGGCGTACGAGAGACATTGCGAAGTTTTGAAACAGGATCCAACCAATCAGGCATCTCGGATAATGCTGAGCAAACTTGATCCGGCGACTGTGCGCCTTTTTGAAGGAGTAATGAAACGTGCGAGAACTCTTGCAGAAGATCTGCTGAAGCGGGGAATGCATAAAGAGGGGAAGGGAAACTGGTCGAAGGCTGCCTCAAGCTTGTTGGACACGACGCGATGGCAATCACATGGACAGATGATCTCCTGGCAGGACGCACAGGATCCCGATGTTGGATTAAAGGTCGAATATCTTGAACCGCGTAACGTTGACTGGGAGGAGTTTTGGCAGCTCTACTGCCTCCAGCGTCTGGCAGTTGGCGATCGCCAGAAACTGTTCGAATCCGACTGTGTATCGATCACAATCGACAGCGCATCTGCTACGCAATTTACGGGCGCTCCTAACCCTTCTAGTCGTGTTGATAGCGACATAACCGGATGAATACGGTTCCTCGCAAGTTTGTGCGCGTTTCGACGAGTCCCGATGGGCGGGACCTCTAGAGCCCGAGATCAAGCGAACGCGACTGTTGCTCGACGCCGCTAAAGCCCGCGATCAGGCGATGGAACGCTGGACGCCGTGGAGGTTTCAATGGTGCTGCAGACGTTCTAGACGATATTCAGCTGGCGTGATGGCTGCGACGGACCTCGGCGCAGTCGTTGCCGAGCAGGCGGCCGATCTGTCCGAATGGCCGAGAAGTATAGGGGCCGACATGTATCGGGAGCGACGAAAAGTATCTATATACGCGGGCGTACAACGCGCGCCGCGGAAAGACGATCTGCGGGGGAGAAGATTTCGCCCAGCGAAAACTGAAATCGGACTTACTGCCGAACGCTGAAGGCGCACCAGGAATACACCGTCAAGACCCCAATGCGCCGTACTTGAGGGTGAAACCAAAATTCCGAACGCCGGTCAACTTTTTCGGGACTTCTCGATGATAACAATTCCGGTCACTTACCTCGTTGGGGAGCTTGAAATCGAGAAAGTCGAGGCGTTCGATGGCGTTGAAATGCCCCCGATCGAGTCACATCGAACTAATGAAGGCACGCTGCGCGCTGCTATTGCTCAGGCGCCCACCGAGTACCGAGACACTCTCAACGATCTATACAGAGAATTCGTCCGAAGTCACTTCGCTTGGTATGATGGAAAAGAGGGAGCTAATGCTGAGCCGGGGCTGAGTGGGGATTATCCCGATGCCGGAACGCTACCCGGGTTTTTTTCTAAGTCGCAGCGCTTCAACGCCGCAGGAATGGTGCTCTTAAACTGCAGGCATTATCGCCATGCCGGCGGCGGGTATGGGGTTTTACCTGCAATCCTCTCAGCCCTGATTTTGGCAGGGCTAAAGCCTCCCCGGTACCCTCTGTCTGGCGGCGGAAATAATGACCTTACGATTGCCGAGGAGGTTATGCCCGGCGGCTTCGTGGAAGGCGCGGTGCGCGAGATTAGCGTCAACGCGTATGAACGCAATGCAAAAGCACGCGGAGCATGCCTAAAGCACTACGGTTACGACTGCAAGTGTTGCGGTTTCAATTTCGAACGGTACTACGGAGAAGCGGGCAAGGAATTTATCCACGTGCACCACTTAGTTCCCCTTGGTGCCGTCAGAGAATCATACACAGTTGATCCTCTTCTCGACCTCCTGCCGGTGTGTGCAAACTGTCACGGGATTATCCACCGCTCACGCCCGGATCCGTATACAGTGGAGGATGTGAAGCTTATGCTGCAAGCTGCTGCCATGTAACGCGTTAACGTGCTTTAGGCGCGCACTCGGTTTGCCGCGCGTTCGCCACTCGAACAGCTTCAGGGCTCCCGAATTTGACCTGACACATTGTTGTGCCGTTGGAGTTACGCCGATGGGTACTCACATGGTATTCCTAAATCCAAAGGAGTTAAAGATGAGCGAGCGTTGCGTAGTCTGCGGTCAGCCGTTACCAGCCGGAGTAAGCGAGGCTGAGATGCATCGGCGGCTGGACAAGCTGGCTTCCGCAGCGGCGGAAGAGGCAGCAGCCAGTCTACGACGCGAACTGGAGCGCGGGTTCCGTATAAAGCTGTCAGCGCACGCGGCAACGATCCGCAAGCGCGCGCTCGCAGAGGCCGAAGCATCTTCCCGTCGCAAGCTTGCTGTAGCTGAGCGAAAACTGGAGGCTGCGAAGATTGCGTCCCAACGCGCTGTTGAGAAAGCAGTGCGCGAAGCCAATGTCTCATCTAATGCTCAACTCGCATCATTGCAACGCAAGCTTGAGGCGGCAGACAGTGCCGCTGAACGCGCGGCCAAGAAGGCGGCGAAGCAGGCAGCGGCAGAGACCGCGAAGCGGTCTCAGAGAGAACTCGACCTTGTGAAGGAGCGCGGCGCCAAGGAACGCGCTCAGCATGCCGCGGATACAGCTCGGCTCAAGACGAAGGTCGATGAGCTATCCCTGAAGTTGGAGCGTCAAACAAGCGAGCAAATGGGCGACATGACGGAAGCCGACGCTCTCGCCGCGCTTAAACGAGCATTTCCTCACGACGACATTCAACGCATTGGCCGAGGCGTTCGCGGCGCAGATATCCTTCAGAAGGTGATCGTGGACGGGGGTGAGGTTGGTCGAATCGTCTACGAATGCAAAAATACTTCTAGCTGGCAGAACGAATGGCTGACGAAGGCTCGCGGGTACCGTACCGAGTACCAGACTCAGTGGGTTGTGATTGCGTCCCGCTGTTTTCCACGCCGAGAAAAGTGGTTCGTGGTCGAACGCGGCGTTCCTGTGATCGAACTTCGTCTCATCGTCAGACTCGCTGAGGTGATCCGCTCCGCGGTCATCGAGATTGGATCTTTGCGTTTAACGACTGTCGGCCGCCAGGCGAAGGCTCAACAGATGTTCGAGTACGTCCTCAGTGACAATTTCGCCAGTAGCATCAAGAGCATCGCCGAGGCAATTACAGCGCTCCGCGCTCAGCAAAGTCGAGAGCGGCAGTGGCATACCGAGACATGGGCAAAGAACCTGCGCTTATACGATGAGGTTGACGGCGGGCAACGGGAGATCGCAGCTCAAGTTCGGGCCATTTCCGAGGCCCCAGCGAGAGGTGGTTTGCGAGCAATCGCCGGACTTCGATAATCCTGAGACGCATCTGAATACATTATCGCATGCTTCCAATTCTCTGACGCACGACCAACAAAGTTGGACGCCGCTCAAGGGAGTGTGCGGAACCTCAGATCAACTCTCGTCGACGCATCGCCAATGAGCTCCACTAAGGCGCATGTAGGTCGAGTTTTGGTTTTAGTCGCGCAGCTGACCGGGTCGAGCCTAGCGAGCGGACAAGCTGCTCCGAACGTCGTGTTTCTCATGTCCGACGACCACGCGATCTCGGCCTACCAGAAATACTTGAAATATGGCGCGCAGCTTCCGCGCACGCCGAATCTCGACCGCCTCGCCCGCTCCGAGATGCTGTTCGTCAACTCCTTCGTCACGAATTCCATCTGCGGGCCCGCGCGTGCGACCGTGCTCACCGGCCAGTACGGACACCTGAACGGTGTGATGACCAACACCGAATCACTGCATCCCACCACCGTCACCTTTCCGCGGCTGATGCAGGCGGGGGGATATCAGACCGCGCTCTTCGGCAAATGGCACCTCAAGACGCAGCCCGTCGGCTTCGACCGGTACGAAATCCTCGCGGGGCAGGGACCGTACTACAATCCCACCCTCTACAAATCCGCGAGCGACAGCGCTCGCTACATGGGCTACACGCTCGACATCGCCACCGGTCTGGCACTCGACTGGCTACGCAACGGCCGCGCAAAAGATCATCCCTCCTCCTGATGCTCACCTTCAACGCTCCTCCGTCCGCGAACGTGCCAGCAATTACGTGCGGGCATTGACCCGGCCAGATTGCGGCGCACTTTTCACATCCTCCGTTACTAGCGAGCAATACAGTGAATCCAACTCCGGACACACAGACGAACGTAGACTCAGTCTCCCTTCGTAGGCTCGCTCCTGCGTTTGAACGGTTTCTTGCAACGGAGGGCGTTGCGTATCGCGAGCAGCGCGCGGCGAAGGATCAGTTTTTCGCCGAGTCCTTCAATAGGGATGTCTTGCAGACGTTTGATGAAGGACGGTTGCGGGAACTCGTCTATCATTTATGGTCCTTCAACGGTTGGACCAACAAAGATTACGTCGTCGAGCAGATCCTCCAGTCTGGCCTGCCCCAGATCCGAGAGGGGTTTCGCAAGCTTGTATACGGGCCCGGGACGATTGCGGAGAGATTTGACTACATGCGCGGGAATGTGCGGAATATGGGCGCCGCATCCATCAGCGAAATACTCGCGCACCTTAACCATTCTCAATATCCGATATGGAACGCGCGCAGCCGACAGGGACTCATAGCATTGGGCGTTCCTGAGGGTGTCATACCGAAACGTCAGGCGAACGGCACGCAATACGAGCAAGCGTGTCACCTCATGCGTGCTGTACGTGCCAACGTGGCGGCTACGATTCCAAGCTGCACCGACCTTTTCGAGCTGGATCTACTTCTCTATTTCCTCTCTCGCGAGGCCGAAACACGAGCACCAGTCGCCAAAGACGAACCTCGCCCAGAGCAGCTCGATCATAGCGAGACGATAGACCTATTGATTGAACTCGGTGACGGACTCGGCTTTGAAGTCCAGAAGGAGGTTCCCATTACCGCCGGATGCAGAATCGACGTGCTTTGGAGAACGCGCGTGGCGAATCTGGGAACGATTGGCTACGCGTTCGAAGTGCATAACAAGGGGAGCAGAGACTCAGCGATTTTGAACCTGCAGCGTGTTAGACGCGACCCGTCCATTCAGAAAGTTGTGCTAGTGACCACGAGCGCAGAACTCGAAATCTTTCGTCGTGAAATTGCGTCTCTGGACGAAGGTTTCCGTCAAGCAGTCGGCTACCTCGAGCTGCCGATCGCTATCCGAGCCTTGGACCACCTACAGTCGCTGAAAGCGACGCTCAATGAGATTGGCCTGTTGCGAGCTGTCACTCGCGAGCCGAATTAGAATTCGCGTCCTGACGCGCTCCGCTACTTCAGGAAGGCGGTTCGCGTGCTATTGATACCACGGAGCAGCGGTGGTGTCGTAGTGGTAAGCGTGCTGTTCGGTGTTTTCCACGCCGCAGGAGCGCAAACGCGGCCGAATGTCGTTTTCCTCATGTCCGACGACCACTCCGCGCATGCGATCTCGGCCTACCTGAAATACGGCGCGCACCTTCCGCGCACACCGAACCTCGACCGCCTCGCACGCGCCGGGATGCTGTTCGTCAACTCCTTCGTCACGAATTCCATCTGCGGGCCGGCGCGCGCGACCGTGCTCACCGGCCAGTACGGACATCTGAACGGTGTGGTGACCAACACCGAATCGCTGCATCCCACCACCGTCACCTTTCCGCGGTTGATGCAGGCGGCGGGATACCAGACCGCGCTCTTCGGCAAATGGCACCTCAAGACGCAGCCCGTTGGGTTCGACCGATACGAAATCCTCGAAGGGCAGGGGCCTTACTACAATCCCGTTCTCTACAAAATCCGCGAGCGACAGCACTCGCTACATGGGATACACGCTCGACATCGCCACTGGTCACGCGCTGGACTGGCTGCGCAACGGCCGCGCAAAGGATCGCCCCTTCCTCCTGATGCTCACCTTCAACGCGCCGCACCGGTGGTGGGATCCGGGGCCGAATCAGCTCGCACTCTACCGCGATACGCTGTTCGCCGAGCCGCCGACGTTCTGGGATTCGGCGGGCGGACGCGCGTCGCCGGCTAAAGATCCGGAAATGAAGATCGGACTCGATCTCGTCCCGCGCGATCTCAAGCTCGCCGATCCGACGAACCTTACACATGACCAGCTGACGATTTACAAAGAGGCGTACGCGAAGGAAAACGCAGCGCTCCAAACTGCAAACCTCACCGGCGAGTTCGATTCGCTCTTCAGCGGTCAGTTCATCAATTGGGAGGGCGCGCGATGCCATAAATCGAAGTTGATGTACGGATTCCTTAGGCCAACTGCAGATGTGGTCCTCTGTCAGAGTCGGCAGTAAGATTTCTTCCCGATGCCCTCCGCACCCAAGCTACAACGCTGGACTGACCTCCTCGCCTCTCTCCTGCGCCGCCACTACGCCGCCACATTCGAGCAGCTAGCGAAAGACGTCCCTGCTTACGCGAACGAGAAGCAAGCCGACTCCGCCCGAATGCGGATGTTCGAGCGTGACAAGGACGAGCTCCGCGCACTCGGCATTGCAATCGAAACCATCCCCTTCGATGAAGGCGAATCGACCGGCTACCGCCTCGACAAGAGAGGCTTCTACCTCCCCTACCTCGTGCTTTCCACGCGAGAAGGCCGCGCGAAATCTGAACCGAGACGCATTCGCCGCGAAGGATACCGCTCACTCCCATCATTCGCCTTCCTCCCCGAAGAACTCGAAGCAATTCGCGAAGCCGCAGAGCGTGTGCGCGCACTCGGCGATCCCGAGCTGACCGCCTTCGCGGACTCGGCCATCCGCAAACTCGCGTTCGATCTTCCAATCCCTCTGGAGAAAGGTCCGCGCGAGGAGCCAATGGTCGCCTACATGGCCGTCGAGCGCTCGATCACGATGGCGGACGAATTACTCACGCGCGCACCAGAGCCCGCGATGCTTCCGATCAGTCGCTCGGTATTCGAGACAATCAACGACGCACTCACCCGCCGCAAAACGATCTCCTTCGACTACCACGCGATGGGAACGAACTCCGTCGCTCGGCGAAGCGTCGAGCCGTACGGTCTCTTCTTCCTCAGCTCAAACTGGTATCTCGCGGGGCGCGACGCCGAGAAAGCGGAGCTCCGCAACTTCCGCCTCAACCGAATCCATAATCCGGCGGTGAACACCGCGAGGCAACAGTCGGCTGACTACGCCATTCCGAACGAGTTCAACCTCCGGGAGCACGCAAGATCGAAGCAGGCATGGGAGCTCGGCGACGGAAACGCCGAAGACGCACTCGTTGATTTCAACGCGCGCACCGGTGCGGCACGCGCTGCGTCGCAGCTCGGCGTCGCGGTGGAAGGTGCGGCCGATCGCAGAAAGTTCACGGTTCGCAGAATTGACGCCTTTGCGCGATGGCTGCTCTCCTTCGGCGGCGAAGCGGTTCCGGTCGCGCCCGCGGCACTGGTGAACGAATTCGAGCGCCAGGCGCACGAGACGCGCGACATCTACGCGGGCGACAAATGACAACGTCTGCCGCCGAGCAGCTCAGTCGCATCCTCCGGATCATTCCGGAAATCGCCGACGGTGAGGAGCACGACATCTCGGCCGTCGCGCTCAGTCTCGGCATTGAGCGCGACACTCTTCTCTCCGACCTGCGAGCGATTGGCGAGCGCTACGGTCTGCCGGGCGGATTCGTCGAAGGCATGGAAATCTTCATCACCGCTACGACAATCTCGGCGAGGTCGGATCAGTTTCTTCGTCCGATGGGTCTCACGATCCCGGAGCTCAAGGCGCTGGAGCTGGGGCTTACGGTTCTCGAGCAGGAGCGTCCACCCGACGACAGGCCGGTGATCGACTCCGCGCGCCAACGGCTTCGCAAGCTGATCGCTCACCTACCTATAGAAGAGGGCGTCCACGAGATGCGGATGGCCGAGTTGGTGCCGAGTGACGGGCTACCATTCCTGGACGAGGTGCGGCGCGCGCTCAAGAATCGTCGCAAGGTGCGCATCAGCTACCGGAGCTCGGCCGCCACGGAGGCGAAGGGTCGCGTCATTCGTCCCTATGGAATGGTGGCGGCGAGCGGGATGTGGTACGTCGTCGCCTACTGCGAGGCGAGCGAAGGTCTGCGCGTGTTTCGCGCGGACCGCATCGAGGACGCGACGCTGCTTGCCGATCGCTATGAGATCCCGGCCAGCTTCTCGATTCGCGAAACCCTGCGCGAGGGGCGCGCGTTGCAAACGGACACGCCGTCGGGCGGGATGACTGTGCGCTACTCGCCCCGCGTCGCGCGGTGGATCGCCGAGCGTGAGGGAAGGGAGCTGTCGCCCGACGGGTCGCTCACCATCGAGCATCCGCTCGCCGATGCGGAGTGGGGAGTGCGGCACGTTCTGCAATACGGGCCGGAGGCGGAAGTGCTCGAACCGCAGTCGTTGCGGGAGGAGATCGTGAGGCGGCTGGGTTCTCTTGAGGGGAAATAGCTCCCGCTACGCTGCCCCTTTCTTCGGCGGTGCATGCAGGGCCCTCGCCACCAGTCGCGGATTCGTGGTAGCCACTCGCAGGAGAGCCAGCGCCGGACCTTCAGGCCTGCGACGCCCCTGCTCCCAGTTACGAAGCGTCGCTACGCTTACGCCTATCATCAGGGCGAACTCGGTTTGAGACTGACCGAGCCGGGAGCGGAGGGCTTTGACGTCAGCCGGCTTGAACTTCGTCACGCGCGCTGGCTTGAGTGTTCCGCGCCGGATTGCCCCCATCTGGCGCACACTCGCGAGCAGCTCTTCGAACGCCGCAGGTTTCACTTCAATTCCTCACGGACCAGACGTGCCAAAGTTCGAATCTCATTCGCACTGAGGTCTCCCTGTTGATTCTTGCTGTATGCGTAGAGCATGTAGAACGTTTCTTCCCGTCTCGCCCAGTAATAGATCACTCGGAGGCCGCCTCTCTGTCCTCTGCCGCTCGAAGCCCATCGCATTTTACGAACGCCGGCGGCACCCCGAATCATGGCTCCCTGCTCCGGCCTCAGCACGAGTGCCAGCTGTAGTGCCCGGTAGGCGTCATCGGTTAGATGCCGCTGCACCGTACGAGTGAACACTGGCATTTCGATGAATCGCACAGTGGACTACTACGCCACTGGCGTATAATACATAACACCGAAGCGTCGCCGGAACAATGATTCAACCGCGTTTTGCCCCTCTAGGCCGAGCCTCCAGGGCCCTCGTTTGTCGACAACAATGATTCGTTAACGCGAGCCCAGTTTTGCCATACACGCTTGCGTATTTCCTTATATTGCGGAGTTCCAACACGAGCCATGCAAATGCGCACGTTTACGGCGGTTGTGGAGCGAGACCCGGAGTCCGGTATCTACGTTGGTTACGTACCGGGATTTCCGGGCGCACACAGTCAAGGGGCGACTCCGGAAGAGCTCCAAGGCAATTTGCGAGAAGTAATCGAGATGTTGCTTGAGGACGGAGACCCGGAGCTCGACGGAGAATTCGTGGGGACGCAGACGATCCAAGTGGCGTAACGCCCTTGCCGCACATTCCCGTCCTCAAGCCCGATGAATTCCTGACGGCCTGATTGGATTGATTGTCAGACCCCCCTCATATCATTGTCTCCATACCCACGATGGAGACCTGATGAAAACCTCGGTAGTTCTCGATTACCACCTCGCAGCCGGCCGCGTCGGCTACATCGTCCGCGCGCTCCTCAAGTTCGAGGGCGATTCGACCGCGCCAACCGAGCGCATTCCGCTGAACCTCTCGCTGGTTCTCGACCGTTCCGGCTCAATGAGTGGCCACAAGCTCAGTTACGCCCGCCGGGCGGCGGCCGATCTCGTCCGCCGTCTTCGGCCGGAGGATGTGGTCAGCGTCGTGGCGTACGACGACGTTGTGACCACGGTCGCCGAGCCGCAGACTGGGGACGCGCAACGCGACCTTCCCGGTGAGATCGAAAACATCGAGTCGGGCGGCTCAACCAATCTCAGCGGTGGCTGGCTTCGCGGCCGCGAGCTCGTGGCCCGGAACGGTGGCAAAGCAATAAATCGCGTCCTTCTCATGACCGATGGACTGGCAAACGTCGGCCTCGTCCAGCCCCCTCAACTCGTCGGCCTCTGCACGAATGGTCTCGAGAACGGAATCACCACTTCCACGATCGGTTTCGGCGAGGACTATGACGAGGACCTCCTTCGCGGAATGGCGGAAGCAGGTGGTGGGCACAGTTACTACATCGAGAACCCAGATCAGGCCCCCGGTGTCTTCGAGGAAGAGATCGAAGGACTGCTCAGCCTCGCCGCGCAGAACATCGAGGTGAAGATCGCGCCCGAGCAATCGGTGGAACTCGTCAACATTCACAACAACTACCCGTCGCACGGCGCTGCCGACGGAATCACCGTCGCACTCGGCGACCTCTACGCGCGTGAGCCCAAGTCGCTCCTGATCGAGTTCTTCGTCGATGGACTTCAGGATCAGGGCACGAGAGAGATTGCACGGATCAAGGCAACCGCCGATGTACTCACTACCGGCGGCGGAGTGGAGCGGCAGGAGATCAGTGTTCCCGTTTCCGCGAGTCTCGACGGCGAAGGAGCTCCTGAGCCCGAGATCGAGCGAACGCAACTGTTGCTCGATGCAGCGAAAGCACGTGAAGAGGCGAGGGAGCGTGGACGCCGAGGAGATTTCGATGGCGCGGCTGACTTGCTGATGGAGATGAACGTCGCCTGCATGGCGTCGCCGGAGCTGGGTGCAGTCGTCGCCGAGCAAGCTGCAGATCTGTCCGCAATGGCAGACAAGTACAGGGCGCGGGACGTTTCAAGCGCTGACGAGAAGTACCTCTATCAGCGAGCCTACAACGCACGCCGCGGAAAGGCGCAGTACGAGGAGAAGATTTCGCGACAGCGCAAGAAGAAGTAACGTTAGGTCACCATGCGGCCACTAGGCATCGTCGGCATCCTCCTCATCCTCGCCGGCGCGGCGGTGCTCGCGCTCCGCGGCGTCAGCTACACGAAGGAGCGTCAATCCGTTCAAGTCGGTCCGCTCGGAATCACGGCTGAACGAAAAGGCTTCATCCCGCCGGTTGTTGGTCTCGCCGCCATCATAGTCGGCGGCGTTTTGGTGTTCAGCGCGCGCCGGCGCGGCTAATTGCCGACAAGATGGTCCCGTCTACTACAATGCGTCGTAGGTCGGCTCCCGCCTGAATGCCTTAGCACTTAACACGCGTGAGCCATGTCTTCGGATGACGATGGCCGTGAATAACACCAACGATGCTGATTACGGTCGGAAATACTTTGTAGTAAACGGCATATGGAAAATGCCGGAGTAGAGCGCGCCGAAGACGCCCATGAACGAGCGGATACTGTTCCGGTGCGTTAGAAATCAGCGAGATCGCTTCATCAGCGGCGTCGAGAAAGCGTTGTGCCGCATCAGGCGAATGCTGCAGGTACCAGGCGTAGGCGGCTTCAATCTCGCTTCGCGCGAGCTTCCGAACGCGAAGCCGGCGCACTTACCGAGGTTTTTTCGCGAGACCCTTCTTAATCTCTGACCACGAATCCCCGGCCCCAGGATCGGAGTCTGCCTCGGTCTCGCGGCGATCGAGTTCGGCCGCGAGCGCGGCGGTTATCGGTGCTGCCTTCGCGGGATCCAAACTGTCCCACAGCCGACCCATGAGTTCGATCCGCTCTTCGGCGGTCAGTTTGTCAACTGGGAGTGCGCGTGATGCCATACATCGAACTTGCCTAAGCGATTCCTGGAGCGCAACCGTCGATGCAGGCGAAGCATGTCTCGTTCACATCGCGCGGAGTGGCATGGCGTCAAATCACGCGTCCGGGCCGATGGCGCCGCCATCACGGGCGCTGCACATTCGATGGGTGCGCACACTTCGGCACCTCGCTCCGGCGCTGATCGTAACAGCAATTTGCATTTTCGGAGGCTCGAGCGCTGCGAATGGGCAGACACGCCCAAACGTCGTCTTCCTCATGTCCGACGACCACGCTGCGCATGCGATCTCGGCCTACCAGAAATACCTGAGGTACGGGGCCCACCTTTCTCGGACACCGAATCTCGACCGCCTCGCCCGCTCCGGGATGCTGTTCGTCAATTCCTTCGTCACGAATTCCATCTGCGGGCCGGCGCGCGCGACCGTGCTCACCGGCCAGTACGGACACCTGAACGGTGTGATGACCAACACCGAGTCGCTCCATCCCACCACCGTGACCTTCCCGCGGCTGATGCAGGCGGCGGGATATCAGACCGCACTCTTCGGTAAATGGCACCTCAAGACGCAGCCTGTTGGGTTCGACCGATACGAAATCCTTAGCGGTCAGGGACCGTACTACAATCCCGTTCTCTACAAATCCGCGAGCGACAGCACTCGCTACATGGGATACACTCTCGACATAGCCACCGGCCTCGCACTGGACTGGCTGCGCAACGGCCGCGCAAAGGATCGCCCCTTCCTCCTGATGCTCACCTTCAACGCCCCGCACCGGTGGTGGGATCCGGGACCGAATCAGCTCGCGCTCTACCGCGATACACTGTTCGCTGAGCCGCCAACGTTCTGGGATTCGGCGGGCGGACGCGCGTCGCCGGCGAAAGATCCGGAGATGAAGATCGGCCTCGATCTCGTCCCACGCGATCTCAAGCTCGCCGATCCGACGAATCTCACACCCGAGCAGCTCGCGACCTACAAAGGAGCTTACGCGAAAGAAAACGCCGCTCTCCGTAGCGCGAATCTTACCGGCGACGCGCTCACCAAATGGAAATACCAGCGCTTCATCGCCGACTACATGCGCGTCGTCTCCGCACTCGACGAACAGGTCGGCAAAGTCCTCGACGCACTCGATGCCGCCGGTCTCTCAAAGAACACTGTCGTCGTCTACACCTCTGACCAGGGCTTCTTCCTCGGCGACCACGGCTGGTTCGACAAGCGATGGATGTATGAGGAATCGCTGCGCACACCGCTGATCGTCCGCTGGCCGGGCGTCGTGAAGCCCGCGTCGAGCAACACGGATCTCGTGATGAATCTCGACCTGGCCGAGACGTTTCTCGAAATCGCGGGCGCAAAAGTGCCGGCATCGATGCAGGGCACCAGCATCGTCCCTCTTCTCAAGGGCAGAGCTCCAAAGAACTGGCGCGACGCGATCTACTACCAGTACTTCGAGTATCCCGGCTGGCACGCGGTGCGTCGCCAGTACGGCGTGCGCACGAAACAGCACAAGCTCATTCACTACTATGAGATAGGCGAATGGGAGCTGTTCGACCTCGCCCGCGATCCGGAGGAGCTGCGCAACCTCTATGGCGACAATAAATACGCGCCGGTCGTCACGCAGATGAAACGCAAGCTCGATGCTCTGAGGCGACAGTACGCCGTCCCCGCGAAGGATCCCTCCCCGTACTATCCGTGGGAGCTGCCGCCCGAGTATCGCCGTCGGGGAACGCCTGGAAGCACGCGAACCTCGGGCATCACGCCGCCAAACTCACACGCGGCCCACCACCCCGAATAAGGTCTGGCCCACCCATATCGCATCCAGCGCGCGCGGGTGGGCAGGGAGGTCCGTTCCCCCGTCTCCAAGGCCGTTTCTGGCCCAATCCGGCGTCCGGAAGCCGCGACCAACCACCCTCTTATTCACGCGCTTCAGTGGCGGCAGAAAAATCTCCTGTCTCAACCATGTACCGGGGCGTATTTTGTCCGCCGGACCACTCCCCCCAAGGAAATGACCGAAACACCAGAAACGCCCGAAAAGCCGTTCGAAGAACAGCTGAAGTCCTCTCTTTCCCACGCCTACGACATCGAGCGCGAGCTCGGCGGCGGAGGAATGAGCCGAGTGTTCGTGGCGACCGACCGGCTGCTCGGCCGAAAGATCGTCATCAAGCTCCTCTCACCCGAGCTCATCGAAAGCGTCAACCGCGCGCGATTCCGCCGCGAGATTCAGGTCGCCGCACAGCTTCAGCATCCCCACATCGTCACGCTCCTCTCGGCCGGCGAAGACGGTAACCTCGTTTACTACACGATGCCGTTCATCGAAGGAGAGTCCCTCAAGTCCGCTGTCGAGCAGAAAGGGCCGCTGGGGGTCAAAGAGGTGATCAGGGTTCTCTACGATGTGACCGATGCCCTTTCGTATGCGCATGCGCGGGGCGTCGTTCACCGTGACATCAAGCCGGCCAATATTCTTCGGTCGGGCGCTCATTCGCTGGTCACCGACTTCGGAGTAGCCAAAGCTCTTAATGCCGCCATGTCGTCGTCGCCAATGACCTCCACGGGAATGGCGATCGGCACTCCGGCGTACATGGCGCCTGAACAACTCGCGGGCGATCCGACGGCTGATCATCGCATCGACATTTACGCGGTCGGATTGCTTGCATACGAGCTTCTTGCGGGGAAATCGCCGTTCTGGGCGGCGACACCCATGGCACAGATGGCAGCTCTCCTGACCCTGAATCCGAAGCCGCTGAATGAGATCCGAAGCGATGTTCCGAAGAAGCTTTCGTCGGTCATCATGTCCTGCCTCGAGAAAGACCCGAACGACCGACCGCCGACAGCAGAGGCCCTGATGCACCTGCTCGACGGCATTGCGACAATGTCCGGCGAAATCAGAACGAGAGAGCACAAGGTTCCAACGGACGAGCACAAGGTCCGTGCGAAAACGCAGAAGGTTCGCACGAGAGAGGAAAAGGAGCGGGCGAAGGGGCGCACTGCCCCCGTCCCGGTCCCGGTGCCGTTCTTCGTCGAAGGCGAAGGTGAAGAGAGGCCGCCCGAAAAGAGTCGCCGCGGATTGCTGATTGGCGCACTCGCCGTGCTGCTCCTCGCGGCGACGGGTGCGGGCGCGATGCTCTTCTCGCGCAACGCGAAGAAGTCCGAGGCGGCGTCCGCCGATGGACAGAAGTCGGCCCTTGCTGCCGGACAGACGGCGGCGACGTCCGGCGCTGGGGCGGCCGGCGTGGGGGCGCCCGGGACTGCCGCATCAGGAGTCGCTGCGAACGCGCCTGCCGCTCCGCCGGTCTTTACCCGCGTCGATTCTCTCGCGATCGCCGAAGCGGTGAAAAAAGCCCTCGCTCAGGCGGCGGCGGCAGCACCGAAGGGTGCTGGTAAGACCACAATCAACACGGACTCCCTGAGGCAGGTCGCGCAGCGCCGAGCGACTGATTCCATCGCGGCCGTAAAAGTGGCGGCCGCTGCAGCTGTTGCAGCTGCTGCCCCCGTCGCAGCGCCTGCCGCGGCGCCTGTCACGCCGGTAGCCCGCGTGCCGGGGAAACAAAGGCTCGCGATAGCCGATGCCCGCGTGAGCACAGACCAACCGGAATTCAACTCATTCTCTCGCGCCCTGGTGGACGCGCTGCGCAGTGCACTCGGCGGCAAGGAAGCATTCGCCCTGGTAGACCAGGATGAAGTGCGGGGCGTTCTCGGCCGTACTTCGTCGCGCGACGAGGCGACAGGAATTCTTCAGCCCGACGCCATGGTCACATTTGGCTTCGCCGGCACTGGAGAGACGGTCACCATCAACGTCACCGTCCGGGACCTGAGAAGCGGCTCGACCTACGGGATGCGCGCGATATCCGCCAAGGTGATGCCGGCGTATCCGCAGTACTATCTCGATCCGATCGTTCAGGCTGTGGTGAAGAGGCTCGACGAATTGTCGCGCGCACCAACGATCGGCAAGCGCTGAGACGGTGGCAGGTGAGGTACGAGCAATAATCCCTGAAACCTCACCTGCGTCCTCGCAACCTCGGCTCCTTTTCGCCTCGCACCAGTGTTTTTCGCCGTTGACCTAGAGGCGCCGACTGGACAGTAGGGCGTACATTTAATTAATGTACACCCTACATTAATCAAGTGGCCGTGTCCAGCGACGACAGCAAGACGAAGGTGCGCGAGCCGGTGCAGGTGTATCTCACGTCCAGCGATCGAAAGCTCCTGCGCGAGGTTGCCGCCGCCGCGGGTCTGTCCGGTGCGGAAGTGCTCCGGCGAGGGCTTCGCCGCATGGCGGGCGAGATCCTCGGCGAGCGGAGCCCGGCAATGCAGCTCCTCGAGGAGATGAACGCGGCTGACTGGCCCGCGAGCATGCCAGGGGACGTGGCCGTCAATCACGATCGCTATCTCGCGGAGGCCTACGTCGCGCCGAGAGGAAAGCGCGGGCGCAAATAAATGGCGGGTGCGCTGTTTCTCGATACCGCCGGCTGGTTCGCGGCGCTTTCGCCGCGAGAGCAGGGGCACCAGACGGCACGAGACACATATGCCGATGCGGTGCGCCGAGGCCAGCTGCTCGTGACCACGCCACTCGTTGCGGCGGAGATGCACACACTGATCCTACGCTGGCGCGGCCCGGGCGCGGGGACGCTTTTTCTCGAAACGGTATTCGAAACCGGCTCCCACCTCGTGGTGCCACTCGACACAGAGCTGATCGAGGGCGCTATCTCGCGCTGGATTCGGCGGTTTGCCGATAAGTCTCTCTCGCTCGCCGACGCCGTGAGCTTCGAGGTGATGCGGCGCGAGCGAATTACGCGGGCGCTTACGTTCGACCGCCACTTCGCGGACGCCGATTTCGAGATTCTGAAGCCGGCCGCGCCGAAATAGATTTCCTTGACCTCCGAGATCCGCGCCGCCAGCTGCATGCCCGACTCGTGCTTCTGCGAGGCGATCAGGAGCGATGGCATCAAGCAGCCGGCGAACGCATGGTCGTCGCTCGCCTTCGTTGTAGTAGCAGTGCTGGTGTTGCTGCGATGGGCGCGCACGCCATCCGCTGGCAGAGCGACGTACCCGCTTCTGTATGCCTTCACGTTGGTTGTTGTCGGACTCGGCAGCGCGTACTTCCACGCAACTCTCAGCTTTCGCGGGCAATTCGTCGATGTGTTCGGCATGTACCTCATCGCGACGTTCGCCCTTCTATATAGTATAAGCCAGCTGCGCGCACTCTCGGGCGCTTTGTTTGTCGCGGTGTTTATCGCGGCGAACGCTGTGCTGGCAATGCTGCTCTACTGGGTGCCCGTTTACCGGCGACCAATCTTTGGGGTGCTGGTTGTCGCCGTTCTTTTCGTCGAGATTCTCATCCGCCGCAGGAGTGGGCCACGCGCCGCCACCCGGCATTTGTCGGTGGCGGCTTCGATCATGGGGCTCGCGTTCGTGATCTGGACTCTCGATTTCACACGGACCCTGTGCCGGCCGGAGAGCTGGATGCAGGGCCACGCAGTGTGGCATGTTCTGGGCGCCGCTGCAGCCTGGTATCTGTTTCGATATTACCACGAATCGAAACCCGCGACGGCGACATGATGGAAACCTGCCGATGCTCTTGCCAGTATTGGCAAGAGGATCGAAGCAGGATGCATATCACCCTCAACGCGCGGCGTCGCCGCGCAGGACCTGACCAATGCGCCCGCTCAGCATTGTCGGCTTACTCCTGATACTCGGTGGCGCGGCGATCCTGGCGCTTCGCGGAGTCAGCTACACGAAGGACCGTCACTCCGTGCAGGTCGGACCGCTGGGTATTACGACAGAGAGAAAGGGATTCATCCCTCCCGTAGTCGGCGTCGTTGCGGTAGTTCTCGGCGGAGTATTGATGTTCAGCGCGCGCCGGCGGGGGTAGCGCCGACGCGACCTCTGCTCAATGGTGCGCGTGCATCGGCGCTCGCGTGAGAAAATTCGTGCGCTCCATGCTCTCAACCTGGCCCGCGACATCCGACACGACCGTTTCAGGTAGTGAGAACTGGAAACTTCTTCGGATGCTTGCGATTCCTTCTCTTTTTTCGCACAATAGCAGAGGAGTCATCTGTGGCGAGAATCTCCAAGTCAAATGGAAGAGGAGACGACATGATGCGATTGCTGAGCAGTTCGTGGCGCGTGTGCGGATCGTCAATGTTGGCAGTTTCCCTCATGGCGTGTATGGGCCAGACCAGTGGATCGGCGCCGGCCACGACGACGACAATGGCTTCGAGCCAGACGCAACGGGACCAGGTGCTGCGGGGCCGGGCAATCGTCGCGTCGAACGCCTGCGGATTCTGTCACGGCCCGGGCAATGGAAGTCTGGCGGCGACGGGCTGGCTCACTGGCTGGACGAGCCCGCAGCAGGACTTCCCGGTCGGCGCGTTCATGACCCGGCCGCGCAACCTCACGCCCGACAGCGCCACCGGCATCGGCCGTTACAGCGACCGCCAGATCTTCAACGCCCTGCGTTTCGGTCTGCGGCCGAGCGCGACACCGGACGTCGAGATCACTTCCACCACGCCGGGGCAGGGAAATCATCCGGCGAAGCCGAACTACCTCGCTCCAACCATGCCATGGATTGCGTGGCGGCACATGCCCGATGACGACCTGCGGGCGATCGTCGCCTACCTCAAGCACGGCCTCAAGCCGGTGACCAACAAGGTGGAGGACAGCCAGGCGCCTCCCGATTTGTGGGCGAGCGTGAACACTGCCGACAAGATCGGTCCTTACCCGGCAGCGCCGTACCCGACGGCGAACGAGGCGGCCGGACAGGGAGATCAGGCGAAGGTGATGCTGGGACGAGCGCTGGTAATTACGAAGGACTGCGCCGGCTGTCATGGCGGCGGACCCAATCCGCTGGCGAAGGGTTACCTCGCAGGAATGAAAGACACGACCGACGAGTTCAAGATTGGCCCGTTCAAGACGCGGCCCCGGAATCTCACCCCTCACAACACGACCGGGCTCGGCCGCTTCAGCGAGAGGCAGATCTTCAACTCGCTTCGATTCGGTCTCCGTCCCGGAGAGACACCGGACGTGGAGATCACTTCGACCACACCGGGTCAGGGCAACTTCCCGGCTGTTCCGAAGTATCTCGCCGTGCCCATGCCGTGGCCTTCATGGCGTCACATGACTGACGATCAGCTGTGGGCGATTGCCGCGTACCTCAAGAACGGCCTCAAGCCTGTGAGCAACAAGGTCGCGGACAGCGAGGGACCGCCTGACTTCTGGGCCAGCGAGTACACGGTCGCGAAGATCGGTCCTCATCCGACGCCTCCGTTTCCGACGGCGAATGAGCGGTCGCGGTAGCGGAGGGTAGCAGTTCGCGCACCCCGCGCGTGAGGCCGGGGAACTCCTCTCCTAAATCTGGCGGTGAGGACTCCTTTCCTGAATCGGGCGGTGACCGCTCAGCGCCCGCTTTTTCTCAAGACGGACAGACGCTGGCGCGCCTGCGCTACCTTCGGCTGAAGCTCAGGATCCGCGTTCTTCCAAAGACTGACAAACCTCTCGTAGTTCAGAATCGCCTTGCCCGGATCGCCTCTAGCTTCGTAAAGCTCGCCGAGTCGGCGATGGAAATAGGCCAGGTAGTTCTGGTCAGGCCAGAACTCAGTGGATGGAAGCGCCAGATAGCGCTCCATCGTCGCTATCGCCGAATCGCGCGCGCCGGCCGCGTCATGCGCTCGTGCAATGTCTGCCAGAAAGCAGCGAATGCACGCGTTCACGGGACCATCCGGGAGGCGGTCGCCCAGCCTGAACTCCGCCAAAGCGTCCAGCGGCCGCTTCTCGGCAAGCGCAATCTCGCCCAACACGAAGTGGCTATTTGATATCTGCTGGCGCAGGAGAGCCGTATCCCTGACCTCAGCGTTCCGCTCGGCGATCAGGGCGCGGGCCCGGTCCGGACGACCCGCCAGCGCATACGAAGCGGCCACATTGAGGTATTCGCGATCCACGAGAGGCAAAGTGCGGAAAGGCACTCTGGCAAGAACGACATCGATTGTCTGCGCCCCCCGTGCCGGCTGCTCCCGGTGCCAGATGTCCATCCAGGCGCTATCCATCGCCCGTTCGTGAGGCCTGGCGGGGGCGCCGCGTGCCGCGTCCATGGCGTTGGCTTCGTCCGTCAATCGCGATGCTTCATTGATCCGGCCGCGCATGAGCGCAACGCCGCGCAGATACCAGGTGGCTCCAGCCCGGAATCCGGGCGAGGGGTCGCTCGCCCGCAGCTCAGCGGCGCGCTTCTCCAGAGAATCGAGCTGCTTCCGCGCCATGAGCATGTTGATGTCCTGGAACCTGAAGCCGGCATTCGCCGGAAAGCGACTGCGCCCCAGCGCGAGCGTGGATTCTGCCGCGGCGAACTTCCTCTGCATCAGCTGAGCGTCGAGCAGATTTGTATAGATGGTCGCACGGGCGGTGCCTGCCACGATCGCCCGCCAGTACAGCGCCTCAGCTCGGGCGAATTCCCGCCTGGTAACGAGAACATTTCCGAGATTGTTGATGGCGACGTAGTTAAGCGAATCGATCTCGAGCACCGCTTCGTATGCATCCGCACTGCGCTTGCGGTCGCGTTGTTTGCCGGACGTGAAATAGCTTCCAATGGTCAGGTAGCGCTCGACGTCGGTGAGCCGGTCGCGGTAATCGTACGCGCGGCGATAGGCCGAATCGACGCTTGCCCTCGGCATTCCCATATTGCCGAGGGCAGCGCCGAGCTTCCGGTAGGCGGCGGCAAAGGTGGTATCGATGGCGACCGCTTCACGAAACAGCTCGACCGCTCTGGGCAGGTCGGCTTCGACGTCGAACGCGCGCATGCCCGCGGCGTATTTGCGGAGCGCCTCCAGGGAGGAAGTCGTCACCTGTTCTAGCGGCGGGTTTGCGCGCACTGTCTTGAGCGACTCGCCGATCTTCCCGCGCAGCTGGCCCGAAAGCTTGTCGAGTGTAGGGAGGAGATCCTTCGGACCGTCGATGGTTTCCCGGAAAGACGCGAGGTCATCGCCGGTGGCGGCCTCCAGCAACCGCACGGTGACGACGTAACCGCCGGCGAGCGGGGTCACGCTGCCGTCCACAATTCCCTTGATGCCCTCGCGAGCAGCAATTTCACGCGCGAGCGCGAGGTCGACTCGTGAATTGCGATCGCGGCGCATCCGCCCGAGCGCATCGGCAATGCTGCTCGGCGATACGACGGACACCACCGACGACTGTCCAAGGTCGGTCCGGATGGCTTCCGTAACGATGGCGCTGAGCGAAGAATCGGCGCCGCCACCTCGGAAGTCCGTGACGAGCAACTTGTCCCGCTCCGAAAGCTTGCCCGCCGCGAGGAGCGAGCCGATGGGACCTATTCCCATCGCACGCATCACCATGAAACCGGCGACGAGTACGGCAAAGCCCGCCAAAGCGAAGGCGCCGCCAAGAGTGGTTCTGCGCCAGGTCACCCAGGGACTCGCCTTCACCGCGAGCTTCGTCATCGTCGAATGCGCGGCCGTCGACCCGCCGGGGGTCAATGCCGACTGTGTCATCGCGCGATAGGTGCCGTGATGGACGAACGCAGTGAAGAGAATCACCGGCAGCCCGAGAGCCATGACTATCAGCGCACCGGGAAAGACCCAGTCGGGCAGGCCGATGGTGATGATCGCCGCCCTGGTGAGTATCGCAACCGCGACGAACGCTGCCGCGTACAGACCGAGCATGGTGGTGAGGCGGCGCCGGCCTCCGAGAAGGATCGCCGGCATGGCGGGGTGGCCGCCTCCGCTGGTCACGGTGTCGAGAACTCTCACCAGGTCCGTCGCAGACTGCGGGCGCTGATCAGGCTCCTTCTCCAGGCATTTCATCACCACCTGCGCAAGCAGCGGCGGGAGATCGGGCCTCGAAGACTCGATTGGCTCGGGGCGCTCGAACATCAGCGCGGCGAACAGTTGTTGCGGCGTGCGGCCATGAAACGGCGGATGGCCGGCGAGCATCTCGTACGCCATCACACCGAAGGCGTAGATGTCGGCGCGGTGGTCGGAATCCGGATCCGCCGCCGCCTGCTCCGGGGCCATGTAAGCGGGAGTTCCGAGCGACGTGCCGACCTGAGTCAGCGTGCCACCGGGTGCGGACGTCTTCGACGCGGAGAGCGCTTTGGCGACACCGAAATCAGTGACCACCGCCGACCCGCCGGTGAGCAGCACGTTGTCCGGCTTGATGTCGCGATGCACGACGCCTTGATCGTGCGCGTAGGCGAGGGCCTTCGCAACGTCGCGCATGACGCCGATCGCCTCCGTTACGCCGAGCGGCCCTCCCTTCAGCAGTCGCGCACGCAGCGAGTCGCCGTCCACGAAAGGCATCGTGAAATAAGGAAGACCGCCGGTCTCGCCCGCGGCATGAACGGGGACGATGTGCGGGTGCTGGAGGCGGGCCGCGAGCGCAATCTCACGCTTGAATCGCTCGACGCTCATTCCCTCGGTGAGCTCGGGCGGAAGCAGTTTGATCACCACCCGTCTTCCAAACGCGGTTTCAGTGGCGACGAAAACGCGCGACATGCCGCCGCCGCCGAGCTCGCGCTCGATCTGGTAGGAATTACCAAGGGTTGACTGGAGCTGGTCGCGGAGCTGGTCGGCCATCGGGATTCAACTTAGAACGCGGGGCGAATAGCGGCCAGAGCCGGTCGGCCGCGAACTATGGCGGTCGTCGCACCACCTCGGCCTGAGCCTCCCTCCGGATCGAGGCGTGGTGACGGCGCCTAATGACGGTGCACGTGCACCGGCGCCGGCCGATTCTCATCCAGGCTCGCCAGGTCCCTCTGGAAAGCCGGATCCGCTGAGTCGATCGCAGGCCAACGTTCGAGGTTGTCGGGCGTAAAAGCACCAACCATCAACCCCATCGCGCCTGAGATCGCCTTGCCGGTCGGATTGTCGTACACCGCCACAACGCGATAACGACGATTCGCCGACAGGCGCAGCCCGTGCCGGCGCGTGAGGAAATTCGTGCGCTCCATGCCCTCGACCTGCCCGCCGCGCGCGCGCTTCGCCTCGAGACGCACGAGCACCTTGCCCGTCGCAACATCCTCGAGCCTGATCTCCCTGGCGTAGTCGTGCATGTGTCCGCCCATCGTGCGAACACGCCCGCCCTCAGCCAGCGTGAACTCGGCCGTAGTGCTCGACACTCCTGAGGGCATGTCGAAATTCGGCCCGTATCCGGCGCCGTTCGCGTTGAGCAGAAGCGGAAGAATGTTCTTCACACCCTTCGTTTCCGCGGGAATCCACGTCAGCGTGACACGGAGCCGAGCGCCATGGACGACTTTGCCGGTCTCGTTCATCAACATGTAGTAGAACGACATCTTCTGATCCGCATCGAGTGGAAGACCCATCGACCCGGGCAGCATCACAGGCGTCGTCTCCCTCCCGGCGGCAAAGAGTCGCTCGGCGAGCGGATACGCGAGCTGCCGCCGATCGAGATTTGCCATTCCCGCATGGTGCAGCAGCTCCCGTGGCATGAGGGCGCCAGCGGAATCAACGACATCGATGCGGTAGCCTTTCACCCAACCGGAGACCGGCCAGCGGAAGTTCACGTAAGTCTCTGCACCGTGATGCTCGTAGTTCGCAAGGACAGGAATACTCATCGGCCCGACGGTCACTGAGATCTCGTGCTTCACGGAGTCCACGCGAATCTCGATGTCGGATGCGGCATCCTTGGCGATCTCTGCGCGAGGGCCGGCTACGGCGAGCACTGCGAGAGCGAATTGGGCGAGCATTGTGACTCCGGGAACAGGTATCTGATCAGCGTTCGATCATCTGCGCGGAGTCTACCCGTCGTTGGTAAGCGGCCACATACGTACCGTGACGTAGCGCCGGGTGAAAGTGACGTACGGGCCCGATTGCGGGCTTCGACCCTCCGGTTCGGACCATCGGTTAGCGTATATTGCGACCGTGGCCGACCCACTGAAAGCACCTCGAGTCCGCCGCATTCGCGAGGGGGACGACGACGACGAGCTCCGCCGGATGCCGCCGGCGGAGCGGGTCGGTCTCATGTGGCGGCTGACCCTCGATGCCTGGGCTTTCCGCCGCGGTTTCGATGCTGAATCCGAATTTTCGCGACATACTGTCAGGGTTCGGCGTCGCGCCTCAGCGGATCGACCTGTTGACCTCAATCGAGGGGGTGGAATTCGATGATGCCTGGGCCGAGCGTGTGTCGTTCCGCATCGACGAGCTCGACGTTCCGACAATTAGTCTTCGGCACCTGATCATCAACAAAAAGGCTACTGGGCGTCCGCAGGACATCGCTGACGCGTCGAGACTATCAGCTTCCTAGCTACATCGCGGGCGGCACACGCGCGGAACGGAACGCCCACACGGCTAGTGCACCGGTGACCAGGAATGCGACGGCAGAGGCAAAGACAGGCACGCTCGCGCCGGCTACCTCCACGGGCCAACCGAGCAACGTGCGCGTCGCCTGCGCGACTGCGATAATCGCGAAAACAATTCCCGATACGAGCTCATATCTCCGCATGAGTAGCTCCTCGATGTAAAGGGCGTGATCTTTCATTATACTGGCTCACCCAGCACGATGGCCATTAGTCCTGAGCCCGCAGAGTCCTCAGTCAATCACTCATGCACGAGGCTTGAAATGAGAATACTTCGCTTCGGGAGCGTGCTGGCGCTCGTCGCTCTCGCGACTACCGCCGCCAATGCGCAAACTCAGTATGACGTCGTCATCCGCGGCGGCATGATCTACGACGGATCGGGCGGTAGGCCAATCGTCGGCGACGTCGCTCTCCGCGGGGATTCGATCGTCGCAATTCGCGCATCGATCGCCGGGCGAGGAACGAAGGAGATCAACGCGCGCGGGCTCGCGGTCGCGCCCGGATTCATCAATATGCTCAGCTGGGCGAACGAATCGCTGATACAGGACGGGCGGAGTCAGAGCGATATCCGGCAAGGCGTCACTCTCGAGGTGATGGGTGAAGGCGAATCGATGGGTCCCCTGAGCGATTCCATGAAAAAGGTGATCGTCTCCCAGCAGGGCGACATCAGGTATCCGGTGAACTGGACCACACTCGGCGGCTACCTCGACACGCTCGTCGCCAAAGGGGTCAGCACGAACGTCGCGTCGTTCGTCGGGGCTACTTCCATAAGAGAGCACGTCATCGGCTGGGACAATCGCCCGCCCACGCCGGCCGAGCTCGCGCGGATGCAGGCGCTCGTGCGCCAGGCGATGGAGGAAGGTGCGCTCGGCGTTGGATCGTCGCTCATCTATGCGCCGGCGTTCTACGCGAAGACCGACGAGCTCGTTGCACTCGTGAAAGCCGCCGCGCCGTACGGCGGGATGTACATCTCCCACATGCGGAGCGAAGGGAACCGTCTGCTCGAGGCGGTGGACGAGCTGATCACTATCGCGCGCGAAGGCGGCGTGCGCGCGGAGATCTACCATCTTAAGGCTGCTGGACAATCGAACTGGCCGAAGATGGACCGCGTACTCGCGAAGGTCGACTCAGCACGCGCGGCAGGCCTCGCGATAACCGCGGACATCTATCCATATCCCGCGGGAGCTACCGGGCTCGACGCTGCAATGCCGCCGTGGGTGCAGGAAGGCGGATACGCCGCGTGGGCGAAGCGGCTGCAGGATCCGGCAATTCGCGCGCGCGTGAAGCAGGAGATGACAACGCCCACAGATAAATGGGAGAGTCTCTATCTCGCGTCCGGCTCGCCGGACCGGATAATTCTCGTCGCGTTCAAGGCCGACTCGCTGAAGAGGTACACGGGGAAAACATTGACCGAGGTGGCGAAGATGCGCGGGACTTCGCCCGAGGAGACGGCGATGGATCTCGTCATCCGCGACGGCAGTCGCGTGGGGACGATCTACTTCCTGATGTCGGAGGAGAACATAAAGAAGGAGCTGGCCAGGCCGTGGGTCAGCGTCGGATCGGACGAAGGATCGTACGCGCCGGAGGGCGTGTTCCTCGAATCGAATCCGCATCCTCGCGCATACGGCTCATTCGCCCGCGTGCTGGGAAAGTACTCGCGCGATGAAAAAGTGATTCCGCTGGCGGAGGCGATCAGGAAGATGACGCTTCTTCCGGCGACTAATCTGCGAATCAGGCGGCGGGGAAAATTAGCGCCGGGCTACTACGGGGATGTCGTGGTGTTCGACGCAGCGAAGATCATCGATCATGCTACGTTCGAGAAGCCGCACCAGTATTCGACCGGGGTTGTGCACGTCTTCGTGAATGGAGTGCAGGTGCTGATGAACGGGGAGCACACCGGAGCAAAACCGGGCCGCGTCGTGCGCGGTCCCGGGTTCAAAGGTAAGAGCTAGGCGAACAGCTCCCGCGCGTTCTCTTTGATAGTGCCGTAGCATTCGCACGATGCGTTTTTCAATCCCGCGAAATCGACAATCGTCACTGCTCCGTAGCGGTGCGCAATGAGGCCCTGCCGCTCGAGCGCACCGACCGCAACAGTCACCCCGGGCCGTCTCACTGCCAGCATCTGCGAGAGAAATTCCTGCGTGAGATTGAATGTCGTTCTCCCGACGGCGTCGGCTGTGGTGAGAAGCCAGCGGGCGCAGCGCTGCTCAACCAGGTGTGTGCCGTTGCATGCCGCCGATTGGGTCAGCACCTCGCTTGAAAACTGCGAGTAGATGTGCAGCTGCGCCTCGAGCTTAGGCGTCTTTGCGATCATCTCGACAAAATCGTCCGCGGACATTTCCAGGAAATCACCTTCGATCTGGCACATGCCCATTGAGCGATGCGTCTTGACTCCGTGGAAAAGCGGCAGACCGACAAAACCCTCCCGGCCGACCGTCATGCCCTCCAGTGACGTACCGTCCCTGAGCACAGTGACGAGCGACGCCATTCCTGTCAGCGGGAAATAGACCTTGTCGATGGGTTCTCTGAGCTCAAAGAATTCCTGTCTCAGCGTAGCCGAGAATTGCTCGCTTCGCTCGAGGACAAGAGCGAGCTCGCTTTCCGGAAGTCTTGCGAGGAGGAGATTCAACAGGGCAGAGGCGGGTGCGTCCACCCCGTCTTCAGCGATCCGAATCATCGATCGCGTGCGGCGAGCCATTTGACCTTCTTGTAGGCGTGGCGCCAGAAGGGTCAGACTCGCTATCGTCCGTTGATATCTGGTGAAGAACTCTTATATGGACGCTACTATAAGAGTGGGAAACAGGGCAAGGCGGATCGTTCGAAGTCGAGGTAAGGGGCGATTTCGAGCCTACAAGTCGAAGTGGCCCTTATTGTGCGATGACGTACAATCAGACAGTCCAGGGATTGTACCCATGCAGCGAGGAAAGTACGACCAGTTCGCGAACGATGATGCGTTTCTCCGAACGCGACGTGACACGATCCGCGAGGACATTGCCAGGCGGCTCCGTCACATCTGCTCTCACATGTCGGACAGCGAGTTCAAGGAACTCGTGAACTCGATGGCCGACCAGAAGCTGAAGGGAGAGCGAACCAAGTCGTTGTAGCAGAGCTTCAGTAGCGCGCCGTCAACTATCTCGATCGAGTCGCTTTGCGAATGTGAGCTTGTCGTCGCCCGGTTTATAGAAATCGGGAATCGTTGAGATCAGGTGGTAGCCCGCGCGCTCGTAGAACCGGACCGTCGGCGCGTAGGTCTCCTGCGACGCGGTCTCTATGAGAAGCAGCCGTCCTCCTCTCGCCTTTGCCTCGTCCTCGGCGAGTCGTGTCAGAGCCTGACCGTGGCCTCGTCCCTGTGCTGACGGATCGACTGCAATCCAGTAAAGATCGAACGTTCCGTCGGTGAGCGGAGTAGGCCCGATGCAGATGTAGCCTTGAACGCGAGTAGCATCTTCGAGGACCCAGCACAGATAGTCGCTAGCTTCGCCCATGCTGAGCCACGCATCGATGAGCTCGAGCGCGACCGTCTGCTCCCGCGCGGAAAAATTGCCAACGCTTTCGAGAATACGAGCGACTGCTTCCCGGTCGGCTGCTTCGAGCGGTCGCGTGATTACTGGGCCGAGCAGCTTTACCGTCACGCGGGGAAGATGCGGGGAGTCGGCCAATCCCGCTACATTAACGCGACTCCCGCAATGACGGTTCCGTGCAGCAAATCCCCACCGCAACATTAGTAAGTCTTCTCATTGCCGGCGCGCTGAGCGTCACCGGCTGCGCAAACCCCGGCGTGAGTCCGGGATCGTCGCAACCGGCGAGCGACAGCGCGGCGTATGTCGCTCTGCTGGGCCAGGACACAGCCTATTTCCAATGGGTCGTGCGCCGCGGCAATGACGTCACCATGGATGTGGTCGAGCGAATACCGCGCGTTCGTCTTCTGCGCACGACGCTGAGTCAAAATCCTGACGGATCGCTCGTTTCATTCGAGAGGCGGGCGTACCTACCGTCACCGTCGGGCCTCACGGCCGCCGAGCGCGTGATCGTTCGACTTGTTGGCGACTCGACGGTCATCGAGACGACAGGGTCGGGAGCCGCCACCCGGCATGCTCCACTGGGGCGTGGGCACATCGTCGTCCCTGCATTTCTTCAGGCCAGCTATCCGGTGCTCGCGCCGTACGCGCCAAAGCGTGTCGGCGACAGCATCGTCACACGGTTGTTCTCGCTGGACTTTGGAGATCGGTCGCTCACGATCAAACGCGTTTCCGCTGACACAGTCGCGCTTCGCAGTGATATCCTCGGAACGATTCGCGTGCACGTGGACGATCAAGGGCGCGCTGCCGGATTCAGCGGTATCGGCTCGTCGATAAATACCGTGGGAAAGCGAGTGGCGTGGCTCCCGGTTGATTCGGTGCTTCAGGCGTTCGCCGCGCGCGAACGTTCGAGTGGAGTGGTGGGAACAGCGTCTCCGCGCGACACCGCGCGCGCGAACATTTCCGGCGCGACGCTGGTGGTTGACTACGGCCGCCCTGCAAAGCGCGGCCGGAAGGTGTTCGGCGGCATCGTTCCATGGAATCGTGTGTGGCGAACCGGGGCAAATCGGGCGACCCATTTCACGACCGATCGCACTCTCAGGTTCGGAGACGCGCTGCTCCCGCCGGGCCACTACACGTTGTGGACTATTCCGGCGGAGTCGGGCTGGACGCTGGTCGTCAACAACCAGACGGGGCAGTGGGGGACGGATCACGATCCGCGCTTCGACCGCTTTCGTGTGCCGATGCAGATGAAGACGCTTGCCGAGCCGGTCGAGCGGTTCACGATTGGCGTCGAACCGGGCGGTGCCGCGGGGGCCGGCGTGATCCGGATGCGATGGGATACAGTCGAGGCTAGCGTGCCGTTTACGGTAGTTCGCTGACGCGAGGGCGGAAGGCGCGCGCTTCCTCGTCATCTGCGCCCTCCGTAAGCCGCGCATCGATTATTCTGAGCGATGCCCGGTTTCTTCGTCCGCCGCCGACGCGCCCGACTTCGCGCCCGGCCGTTCCCCGCCGAGTGGCGCGCGATAATCGCGCGAAACGTATCGTCGTTTTCGCGATTGCCCCCCGCCGATCGGAAGGAGCTCGAGGGGCACATCCAGGTATTTCTCCGCGAGAAGCACTGGGAGGGATGCGGCGGGCTCGAGCTCACTGACGAGATCCGCGTCACAATCTCGGCGCAGGCGTGCATGCTCCTGCTGCGCCGCAATGCCGACTACTACCCGCGCGTGACGAGCATTCTCGTCTACCCGAGCAGCTACGTCGCGACGGAGGAGCGGCCGGTTGGCGGCGGGATGTGGTCGGATGCAGATGAGGTGCGTTACGGACATACTCAGCAGCAGCTGCGCGCTGTGGTTCTCGCCTGGGACGCGGCTCTTCACGGCTCGCGGCTGTACGGAACCGGAAACAACGTCGTGCTGCACGAGTTCGCGCATCAGCTCGATTTCGAGGACAACCTCACCGACGGAACGCCGCTCCTTCCCAGTCACCAGCAGTACGTGTCGTGGGCCCGCGTGCTCGGCGAGGAATACGAGCGGCTCAGGCGGCTCGACGATGCCGGCGAGCCGTCATTTCTCGATTCGTACGGGGCGACCAATCCCGCCGAATTCTTTGCTGTTGCTACGGAGTTCTTCTTCGAGAAGCCGGCCGAGTTCCAGCTGCGTCACCCGCTGCTCTACGCGGAGCTCGAGAAGTTCTATCGCCAGGATCCCGCCCGGGAATGGGAAGGGGCAGCGCGAGGGGGAGAGCCGCCACTGGCGAGCTGACAACTACGCGCTGGCGATGACGCGAGTGCGACGCATTCTCGCTCGCGCTCGCGGCAGTAACAAGAAACTGATACATCCCAACAAGAGGGTTTCCGTATGCGTTTATCAACTACAGTTGTAGTTCTCGCCAGCGCCGCAATGGTTGTCGCAGCTGCCGCCGAGTCGCAGCCTCCCGACATCGTTGCCCGCGAGCTCAGTCGCGTGACGGCAACTGTGACATCGCTCGGCGTCAAGTACGGCGAGCAGATCTGGCCAGGATTTCGTCCCGACACGATTCCGGTTGCCTTCGTGCTTCCCGAGCGGGGCACATTACTCGTTGGCTGGCGTGGCGCGCTTCCGAGCGGATTCGTCCCTGTGGCTGGACACGCGGGCTCGGGCTGGCGCGAAGAGCGGGCGCTCGGTGCGGCGAGCACCGGAACCGAAATTTCCGGGCGAAGGGTCGCCCAGGTCGTCGTCTCGGCGCTCGACCCGGTGGCTCTCGTGCCGCTGGTATTTCACGAGGCATTTCACGCTTTCGAGGCAGCGAGCCGGCGGCCCGGCGGGAAGTTTGGCGCCGGCGAGAATTCCGCGCTGGTATCGAGCTACCCTGTATTCGATGCCGACAACGAGACGCTGTTCGCGCTCGAGGGGCGCATTCTCGCGGCGGCGATGAATGCCACTTCGACGACCAGAAGGCGGGAGCTTGCGCAGCAGTTCGTTGGCGTCAGACGCGCGCGGCACCGAGCGCTGCCAGCCGAGATGGCGAGCTTCGACGCCGCGAGCGAGCTGAACGAAGGTCTCGCCGAGTATGCGCTCGTACGCGCGCTGATGTTGATGGGCGCGGCGGGTGAGGCCGTCAACCGTGAAGCGAATCGGAGGCTGCAGGAGCGGAAGGGCGCACTGGAGAATCTCACGGGGAATACGAACCTCTCGCTCAGGCTTCGCTTCTATCAGACGGGTCCCGCAATCGCTCTGCTCCTGGACGAGCTCGCAGGCCCGCGCTGGAAAGCGCGACTCGTCGCCGAGAACATGACGCTCCAGGATATGCTCGCTTCGGTGACGGGAGTGGACGCCGTTGCCGAGTCGGCCCGCGCGCGTGCCGGGCGAACGTTCGACCTGGCGCGTGCGCGCTCGGAGGCAAAGCAGGGAATCGCAAGGCTGCAGGCACAGCGGCGTGCGGAGGTCGACAGCATTCTTGCCATGCCGGGAATCCGCCTCGTCGTCCTATCGGATTCGCTTCCGACGCGGAACTTCAACTTCTGCGGGTTCGATCCGCAGAATACTCTTCAGGTGACGCCGACGGTGCAATTGCAAACGCGATGGTGGCGGCCATGCAGTGGAGGTCCGACGTACGCCGAATTCAACGTGCCTTCAGTCTACGATTCGGTTGCAGGCACATTGAGCGCCGTGATCGGTGAGGAGTCCGAGGTGGTCCTAACATCTGACGGACAAGCCGTGACACTGCGCGACGGGGGCAGGCTCGTGAATCTGACGAAGTTCAAGCTCGCGGCACCGAGGGCGAGTGTCGACGCGGTGCGTGCGGACGTGTGGCGTGAGGGAAAAACGATTTTCGTTCGCGCGAAGACCGCTGGATGAGGGAATGAGGGGCCCTTCAAGCGTGCGTGGAAGGTGCTTCGTCTCGGCCGCGCTCATCGTCTGGATCGCGGCAGCCTCGATGATTGTCGCGTGCAGCGAGCCGCCGCCGAAGCCGCTCCCTCCGGCTGGTCAGCTGCCACCCAACACGTTTGCGTTCGGCGTAGTTGGCGACGCGCCGTATCAGCGGAGTGAGATGCCCGCCTTCAGGCGAGTGCTCGACGACGTGAACCGGTCGGACGTGCAATGGCTGATTCACGTTGGAGACATTCAGTGGTTCCCTTGCACGGATTCGGCTTACAGAGAGAAGCTCGCCGCGATGAACACGATCAATCGCGCGGTGATCTACACACCGGGCGACAACGAGTGGACCGATTGCCATACGTACAAAGAGGGTCGGTACGAGCCGCTCGAACGCCTCGCGAGCCTCCGCAGAATTTTCTTCAGCCGTCCCACGCAGAGCCTCGGCCGGCATCCCATTGCACTCGAATCGCAGGGGCGGGATCCAGCGTTCGCCGAGTTTCCGGAGAATGCTCAGTGGATGCACGGAGGGTTTGTGTTCGCGACCATTCACGTGGTGGGCTCAGGCAATGCGAGCACGCCGTTCCGCGGGCGAACGGCCGCGAATGACGCCGAGGTGGCGCGTCGCACGCGGGCGGCGATCGTGTGGCTCGACTCTGCTTTCGCGAAAGCGCGCTCGACGTCAGCGAAAGGCGTCGTAGTGGCATTTCACGGCGACATGCATTTCGAGAATCCCCCGCGCGAGGTGGGCGAGACCAGACCTTACGCGAATCTGGTCTCCCGGCTGAGGAGGAATCTCGGCGCGTTCGGCGGCCCCGTGCTGGCGATTCACGGAGATTCGCACATTCAGCGCGTGGACCATCCTCTTGTCGACAGCGCGGGGCGAGCATACGCGAACTTCACGCGGCTTGAGACGTTCGGTGCACCGGAGATTGGTTGGGTTCGTGTGGTTGTTGATACCATCGCTGGCAGCTTCGTGAGGTACCAACCGCGCCTCATCCGGTGACCACGCTTAAAACAGTCGCGGGCGCTGCCTTCCCGGGCGGGCCGCTTTGAGGATCACGCGCACACCGATACCAATCAGGAGGACGGAGAGAGCTCCGACGAGAAGCAGCGCACCCTGCGATGGCTCATTGAAGAACATTACAGTCGAGATGACATAGACAGCCGGCAGGGCAACGCCCGCGAGGATCATCTCAAAACCGCCGAGTATATTGGCGGACCGTTGCGCCTTTCGTTTTTGCTCTTCCGTGCGCTTGTCCTGCAGCTTGAAGGTTTGCAGCCATGCGACATCCGGCATCCTGCGGGCGAGCGCGGAGAGCACGATCACCACCGAGACGATCCCCATCAGAACCATTTTGACCGATTCAGGTAGAAACGATTCAACCATTTCGCGCTCCTCCAGTCTCCAGCCAGCGAATGTTCGTCACCTGCAAAGCATCAACAGATATGACGATCGAGCCATCGACCGGGTCAGCGGGATGTTTGTGAGCATTCCGCAGTTCGTCCGCAGCTCGCAGTTCGCCGTTGCAGTTCTGATCTTCAGCGCAACAGCAACCACCGCGGCCGCGCAAACTCGGCTCTCGGTCGCGCCAGCCGTCGTACGGCCGGGCTCGATCGTTCGGCTCACTCTCACTGCGTCCGCGGCTGATCCCATTACATCCATTCGCGGAGAGATGGCCGGCGAGCAGCTGCATTTCCTCAGTCGCGACTCGGGGATCTGGCGCGCAATCGGCGGCATTCCCGTCGACGCGCGTGACAGCGTCGCCGCTCACGTGATCATCGAGCGCAGCTCAGGTAGCGCCGATACGTCGAGAGTATGGGCGAAGCTTCCGCGTCCGCCACGTCCCCGGGCGGGCGCTCGGCGGAGCAGGCCACGTCGTCTCTCCGTCGATTCCCGCTTCACACGGCCGCTCGACGCCGAGACGCGGGCGCGCATCGATCGCGAGAACGCTCGTGCGCGCGAAGTAGGTCGCCGGTCACATTCGACTCCTCACATGTGGACGACCTCATTTCTGCGCCCGCGGTCCTCCACTGTCACGAGCCGCTTCGGCACCGGCCGCTCCTTCAACGGCGTCGTGTCGAGCAGGCACCTTGGCGTCGATTTCCGCGGCGGTGTCGGCGCGCCGGTGGTTGCGGCGAACCGCGGCGTGGTCGCGCTGGTGGACAGATTCTTCCTCGCCGGGAATGTCGTGTACGTCGATCACGGCGGCGGCATCGTGACCGGATACTTTCATCTCAGCCGCACAGACATCTCCGAAGGCGAGACCGTCGAACGGGGGCAACAGATCGGCCTCGTTGGCGCGACCGGACGCGTGACCGGTCCACATCTCCATTGGACAGCTCGGTACGGGGCGCTCACCGTGAATCCACTCGATCTCGTTGCAATCCAGAGCGGATGGTACGGAGGACGATAGGAATCGCGGAATCGCGGAATCGCGCAATCGCGGATCGCGGAATCGCGGAATCGCGGTATCGCTCACCGGGCGATTATCTTTAGCGCGAAACCTTTTCGTCGTCCCTACCGGTAGTCTTCAATAATGCGCGCAACACTCAAGCAGGTCTTCGCCGAATACGGCGCAATCGCCGTTGTCCTCTACCTCGCGATTTTCACGGTCGTGATGGTCGGCGCGTACCTGGCGATTCGACTCGGCTGGACGCCGGGTAGCGTCTCGGGCCAGGCCGGGGCGTGGACTGCGGCGTACATCATCACGAAGATCACTCAGCCTTTGAGGATTGGGGCTACCGTCATGCTGACTGCCTTTATCGGCAAGATGTGGCGGAAAGGCCGCGGGCCGGACGCTACGGCGTAGCTGCGGTACCCGGCACAAGTCGACTGAGAACTACACGCGACCCGCTTATCGCTAGCCGCTTTCTGCTGCGCGCTGGTTCTCCGTCGTCAGCGCGCAGCGATTAGCGCTCAGCGTTTAGCGGGGCGCGTGTAGTTCTCAGTTCCTGGTATCTCTCAACCAGCCGGCTGGGGAACGATCCGGATGTAGGGCTTGGGCGCTTTCCATCCCTGCGGGTAGGTCTTCTTCGCATCTTCATCCGACACTGACCCGGCGATGATCACATCCTCACCGTGCTTCCAGTTCACCGGCGTCGCGACCTTGTGCTTAGCGGTGAGCTGCATCGAGTCGATCACCCGGAGAATCTCATCGAAGTTGCGGCCCGTCGTCATCGGGTACGCGAGCACGAGATTGATTTTCTTGTCCGGACCGATGACGTAAACGTTCCGCACGGTCTGATTATCAGCAGCAGTGCGGCCCTCGCAGCTGTCGCCCGCATCCTCGGGCAGCATGTCGTAGAGCTTCGAGATCTTCAGGTCGGGATCGCCGATCATCGGATAATTCGGCGCGTAGCCCTGTGTCTCCTCGATGTCCTTCGCCCAGCCCTGGTGCCGGTCGACCGGATCGACGCTGAGGCCGATGACCTTCACATTCCGCTTCTGAAAATCCGGCTCGAGCTTCGCCATGTAGCCGAGCTCGGTGGTGCAGACGGGCGTGAAGTCCTTGGGGTGGGAGAAAAGAACTCCCCATGAATCACCGAGCCAGTCGTGGAAATGAATTCGTCCTTCAGTTGTGTCGGCCTCGAAGTCCGGCGCGGTTTGTCCTATCCGGAGCGACATACTACCTCCTCTTCGTTCTGTTGCGGGGGCGGATAAGATGTCGCCTGCAACAGTGGTTCTCAAGGCACTAGAAACGGCAACCTAGAAACACTTTACCTTTTGTGATCTCAGATCCGTGACTTCCTCGGTTTGCTTTTAGCATGAGAAGGGAGCCAGAAGCGAGTTGCCACAACTGCATCTAGATACTGATCTCGGCGGTGACATAGACGACCTCTGCGCGCTGGCGATGGTCCTCGCGTGGCCGGACGTCGAGCTCGTCGGGATCACGACCGTCGCCGAGCACGGAGGCAAGCGCGCTGGCTACGCCCGGTACGCCCTGGAGCTGGCCGGCCGCGCGGACGTGCCCGTCGCCGCAGGTGCCGATGCCTCACTCGGATGCTATCGAACGTGGCCGGAGCTTCCCGAGGAAACCAATTATTGGCCTCACCCCATCGATTCGTTTCTGACGCCGCTCGACGACGCGCTCGATCTTCTCGAGCGAAGCATTGAATCGGGCGCGATTGTCGTCGGCATTGGTCCCTTCACGAATCTCGCGCTTCTCGAGCGCCGGACTCCTGGAATTCTCGAGCGCGCGAGCCTCGTGCTCATGGGTGGCTTCGTTCATCCGCCGAGGGAAGGCTACCCCACAGTGACAAACGAGATGGATTACAACGTCCAGGTCGACGTCGAGTCGTCGCGCCTTGTGCTCGAGCGAGCGTTTCCGACACTCGTTCCTCTCTCGGTAACCGTGGAGACTTTCATTGGGCGAGCCGATCTGGCACAGATTGGAAAATCAGGGCCGCTCGGTGAGCTGATTGCCGCGCAGGCCAAGGCATTTGCTAAAGACGAGGACACGCCGCCACACAAGAAGACGCTGTGGCCCGCGCTGCCGGCGGACACGATCAACTTTCAGCACGATGCGCTGGCCTGTGCGATTGCGCTCGACTGGTACAAAGGCGTGCAGATGGAAGAGCTGCCTCTGAGATTCGAGATGGAGGACGGATATCTTCGTGAGATCGTCGATCCGGGCGGGCGAGTGACAACGGTCGTCACGCGAGTCGACGGAGACGCATTCAGCAATCACTGGGTTGAGGTCATCTCAAACCTCCTTGGAGGGCTGAAATAGTCAGGTGTTTACGGGGTTCGACCCCCTTGGCGAACCCCGCTGAAACATCCCGACCCCGGTGTGCGTAAATCCGGTAAGGCACCTCTCGTGGAGGTGCCCGATTTTGCCCCGCCCCCCGCAATTCAACACTGAGAGCTCGTCATGAAACGCGCATCGTTCGTCGTCATGGGTTTCCTTCTACTCACCGGCGCTGCATCGGCTAGCGCCCAGAACCCTGGAGGCGCGCGACCCGCGGGCCCCCCAGGTCAGCCACCCGTCGCGAATGGAGAAGTTCGCGGCGCAGTCATGGATGGTGACGCCAACATCCCGGTCGCCAAGGCAACCATCGTCGTGCGCAGCAAGCGCGACTCATCCCTCGTCACCGGAACGGTAGCTCGTGACGACGGTACGTTCCGCGTCCAGGGACTGCGTCCCGGCGAGTACTATCTTCGCATCACGTCAATCGGATACGGCCCGCGCAACGAGCCGTTCACAGTCGGGGCTGCAGGCGCCGAGGCTATTGCCACAGTCAGCGTCAAGCTCAGCAAGGTCGCCGTCACCCTGACCGGTGTCGAGGTGACTGCCGCACCCCCGACCATCACCATCGAGCCCGATCGCAACAGTTACAAGGCAAAGGATGTCGCAGCGACCGCAACGAACGCGAGCGATGTGCTCGACCACGTTCCTTCGGTGGCTGTCGACGGTGACGGTAAAGTGAGCCTTCGCGGAAACGAGAACGTCGCGATTCAGATCAACGGCCGTCCGGCTCCGGTGCGCGGCGCGCAGCTTGGCTCGTACCTCAGGCAGCTTCCTGCCTCGATCGTCGAGCGCGTCGAAGTCATCCCGACCCCATCGGCTCGTGAGGATCCCGAAGGAATGGCGGGAATCATCAACATCGTTCTCAAGCAGAACGTGGATCTGGGCCTGTCGGGTGGTGTGACCGTCGGCTCGGCCGCCGCGAACGGTCGCTACAACTTCTCCGGAAACCTCGGCAATCAAAGCGGTCCGTGGACGCTGTTCACGACCTATGGCTACAACAATGACGATCGCGGCATAATCGGCATCAACGACCGCGAGAGGTACAATTCGCTGGGCGCATTGTCGAACATCACGGAGCAGGACCTCATCGGCCGCAACGTAAACGGCGGACACAATTTCTCCACGAACGTCGACTACAAGATCAACGATCGTGACGTGCTCACCAACGTGCTGTCGCTGAACTTCCGTGACTTCACGGACAACACGCGAAGCGCGTACACAGAGCTGAGCAGCTCGCGCTCGATCCTCGACCGCTACGACAGGATCAAGGATTCTGACGTGAACTCGTGGGTCGGCGATTACACGCTCGCCTGGAAGCGGACGATCGAGCCGCGGAAGCACGAGCTTTCGACCGAGCTTCGCTTCAACCGCTCGGATGACGACGACAAGACAATGCTCTGGCGGCAGCCGCCGGCTTCGTCTTCCTCGACGCGCCTCGAAGGCGAGCGGAACAACACCGATGCGTTGACTCAGACGTTCAACGGTCAGCTTGATTACACGCGCACGCTCGCCGAGCGCACGAAGCTCGAGACGGGGTTCAAGAGCACGGCACGCTGGCTCAACAGGGATTATCTCGTCGAGAAGGATGCGCTTGGCACCAACCAGTGGGTGATCAGCAACCTCAGCAACGATTTCACCTTCGACGAATACGTGCAGGCAGTATACGGCGTGCTCAGCCATGGAGTTGGAAAATGGGAGCTCCAGGGTGGACTTCGGGGTGAATACGCGACCCGCGACTTCGCTTTGAAGAAGTCGAGCGAGAACTACCCGTTCAACTACACCAGCGTTTACCCGAGTGCTGTGGCGCGTTACAAGTTCACTGACGCGACAGAGGGGAAGCTTTCGTACTCGCGCCGTGTTCGTCGCCCGGGCACGCAGGAGCTGAATCCGTTCCCGTCGTTCTTCGACGTGCAGAACGTGTTCATCGGCAATCCGAACCTGCGGCCCGAGTACACCGATGCAATCGAGCTCGGCTGGAGCCGCACTGGGGCAATGACGACGGTTCAGCTCTCACCGTTCTATCGTCGGACCACCGACGTGATGCGGGTTGACATCAACACGGCTGACGTCGTCGACGGCCGCGAGGTCACCTCGGTGAGCTTCAAGAATCTCGACAACAGCACGTCGTGGGGCTCGGACCTGAACGGGTCGCTCAAGTACAAGATGTTCAACGGATTCGCCAACTTCAGCCTGTTCAGGGTTGTGACCGATGGTGGATCGCAGTCGACGCTTTCGTCTGATGCAGTTACCTGGTCGACGCGCTGGAACGGGACGGTCACGCTGTCTCCGGCGACGACGGTTCAGGCTACCTACTTCTACCGTGCACCGGTGGACATCGAGCGTGGCCGCTTCTCCGCCCAGTACGGGACGAATTTCTCGATTCGCCAGAAGCTGATGAAGGACAAGGGTACGGTCAGCCTGAGATTCCAGGATCCGTTCAATACTATCGGGTTCAAGATCAGGGCGGGTGACGACAATCTGACTCAGATCACGGAGCGGAAGTTCGGCGTCCGCGCGACGTACCTGACGTTCCAGTACAACTTCGGCCGGCCGCCGCGGGTGAGGCAGCCGACGCAGGATCAGCAGCCGCAGGGGCAGACGGGATTCCCACCCCCATAAGCGGTTCAGGTTCTTGAATGACGAAAGCCCCGGAGAGTTTTCTCCGGGGCTTTTTCATTGGGAACCGAGAACCACACGCTACCCGCTTGTCGCTAACCGCTGTTTGCTCCGCGCCAAAAACGGTCGGGACGCTCCGTTTGCTTCCGTTGGCTGGCGCGCAGCAGTAAGCGCTCAGCGATTAGCGGGCAGCGTGTGGTTCTCAGTTTCTGGTGCCGTTACCGTGCTTTGACGCCATCCGCAGCTGGTGCCGGAGTGAAGACCTCCACCGACAGTGTGAAGGTGCGTTTCTCATGCGGTTGGAGCGCGCCGACACCCACTATCTGTCGCGATAACTCTTCACCCCGGTCATTGCGGATCGTCAGGAGCACGGAGTACTCCCACGGATCCGCAACGGGGTGATCGATTGTTCCCTCCACTTTGAGAGCGGAGAAGCTCGGGCTCTTGTGACGGCCAACGTGCGGGTCCCAGCGAAGACTCTTCTGGCAGATCGGACAAATCGTCGCGCTCTGAAGGATCGTCGCCCTGCAGTGAGGACAGGTGCGCGATTTTCCGACGGTTGCCTGAGCCGTCGAGCTCATGAGACCGCGCTTGTCTCCATTCTCAGGCGGGACGGCGTTGCGGCTTTCTCTTCCCATCCGAACTCGGCCTGTCCACGCATTCTGGATCCGGCTGCAACGGTGAGCGAGCCTGCCTTGAGATCGCCGTTCAGCACTCCGGTCTCGAGCAGCTCGACGCGCGATGCCGCGTCTACATTCCCCTCGAGCTCACCGGCAATGATGACCGCGCTCGCTCGCACGCCACCTGTTACCTTTGCGCCTTGCTCGATCGTCAGATTGCCGTCGACGTGCACATCGCCCTTGAAGCGTCCAGCGACACGAACATTTCCGGCTCCTTCGATTTTTCCTTCGATCGCCAGATTCTCGGCAATCAGTGTCTCCTTCGATTCACGCTGCGTCGAGCGTGCAGGCTGATTGTAGTTGGATGAGCCGGAAGAAAATGAATCTTCGGTTTTCGGCGGGACGCGGTCGAGCGGCACCGGTGTCGGCTCCTTCGCATTTGAGGAGGTTTGATCCTTCCAGATGGCCATGATTCCAGACTCCTTTACTTATTGTAGTGGCGCAGGTGAGCTGGTGCCTCGAGCTACGACGACAACGCGCCCCTCTTGAACGTACAACCTGTGCCGAGCTAGCTGCACTATTAGAATGGTTTGTTGCGCGCCGAGCGGTAAGACCCTCACAGCATGGAATTTACCGCAAGATAGCGGCCTCTTTCCGATGATTTCGTGGTAGCGCTGTTCTCTCTCGCCGCCCTGACGAGCGCTTTTCTGCTCTTCTGGGTCGAGCCGCTCTTTGCGAAACTCGTGCTGCCGCTGCTCGGCGGCTCGCCCGCGGTGTGGAATACCTGTCTGATGTTCTTCCAGGCGATGCTGCTCCTCGGCTACCTGTACGCGCACGTCTCCAGCCGTTATCTCGACCCGCGAAGACAGGCGCTGACGCACGTCGGCTTGCTTGCTCTCGCGTTGCTCTCGCTGCCGGTTGCCATCCCGGGAGGATGGACACCGCCCGCATCGGGCAACGTGATTCCGTGGCTGCTGCTGCTGCTTACGATCGCCGTCGGTGCTCCGTTCATGGTGCTCGCGGCTACTGCGCCTCTGCTGCAACGCTGGATGTCGAGTCTCGATCATCCGGCCGCTGAGAATCCGTACACGCTCTACGCCGCGAGCAACGCGGGGAGTCTCGTCGGTTTGCTCGCGTTTCCATTTGTGATGGAGCCCAACCTGCGCCTCGGGCAGCAGTCGCGGCTGTGGAGTGTGAGCTACGTGGCGGCGCTGGTGCTCGTTGGCGCATGCGCGTGGGTTGTGTGGAAACGATCCCGGTCGGTGGCTCCCGCACCTCTCGCGGCAGGTGAAACGAGCGAGCCCGCACGAGCACCAACCTGGCTTGATCGCGCGAGATGGATCGCGCTCTCCTTCGTACCGTCCAGTCTGCTGCTCGGCGTAACTACTTATCTGAGCACCGACGTCGCGGCAGTCCCATTGCTGTGGGTTGTCCCGCTCGCGCTCTATCTCACGACTTTCATCATCGTGTTCGCAAGGCGAAGCCGCGAGCCGATGCGTCTGGCCGCAGTCATTCACTCTCTGCTGGTGATCACGCTGATCCTGCTCGTCTTCTGGGATGAAGACCTCGATCTCGCCGAGCAGTATCTCCTTCATCTCGCGGTGTTCGCTGCCACTGCGCTCATACTCCACTCCGAGCTCGCCGCTCGTCGCCCCGCGCCGGCACATCTCACAGAGTTCTATCTCTGGATGTCGCTGGGTGGCGCACTGGGCGGTGCATTCAATGCGCTCGCTGCGCCCCTGCTGTTCGACTCGATCCGGGAGTACATGCTCGTAGTGGTGCTGGCCTGCTTCCTCAGACCGAGCTGGCGTACTCGAATCGAGGAGTTCCTGAGCCCCGCCGGTGCTCCGTCGACCTTCACGGCGCTCATCCCCGCGCTTCTGCTCGCGATCTTCTGGCGGGACGTCGAGAATCGCGAGCTCCTTGGAGTCTCCGCGAAGGTGATTCTGTCTGTCGTCGCTGCCGCTCTCACTCTCCTCCTTAGCTCCAATACGCTTCGATTTGGCGTCAGCATAGCCGCGATTGCAATCATCGGCGAGACTATGGTCCAGCGTCCGTTGCGGGCGCTTTTCACCGACAGATCCTTTTTCGGAGCGTACCGTGTCGAGCGAACGTCGGGCCCGGCGAACTTCCTGACGCACGGCACGACGATTCACGGCGCGCAGTTTCTCGATTCGACGCGAAGGCGCAAGCCGGTGACCTACTACCACCCGAATGGTCCAGTCGGGCAGCTGTTTGCGGGATTTTGGGGGGGATTACCGAACAACCAGGTCGGGGCGGTCGGTCTCGGCGCGGGCAGCGTGATCTGCTACTCGAAGCCCGGCGAGGAGTGGACGTTCTTCGAAATAGATCCCCTCGTCGAGAGGATCTCACGGAATCCGAAGTACTTCACGTTCCTGAAAGACTGTGGGAAGGTGCAGCCGAAGGTCGTGATTGGGGACGCCAGGCTGACGCTCGCACGCCAGCCTGAAAAGCGGTTCGGTCTTTTGATAGTCGACGCGTTCAGCTCCGATGCGATCCCGATTCACCTGCTGACGCGGGAAGCATTCCGCGTCTACGAGCGTGTGCTCCACGAGCGCGGTCTGCTGTTCGTGCACATCAGCAATCAGCGGCTCGATCTGGAGCCGGTTGTTGCGGCGCTCGCTGCCGATGCGGGCATGGTCGCTCTGCTCAACGACTATGCGCCGCACAAGGACGGAGACAGGGACCTGGACTACTCGGCTGACTGGGTGGTGCTGGCGCGGCGGATCGAGGACCTTGGTCCCTTGGCGAAGGACGAGCGCTGGCGGCCGCTCAAGCGCGGGGGATTCACCCGGCCGTGGACGGACGATTACTCCGATATTCTCAGCATTGTCCAGTGGTGAGCGGGGACAAGCGTGGAGCAAAGTCTACTGAGAGAGGCGCAGGTGCGAGGAGACAGGAGCCGAGGCACGCGGTGTCAGATCAGGTGCGAGAGTTTGATTCTCAAGGCTGAGGTATCGAGCGCCAGCGTCTGAGCCTTCTGCCAAACCTTGAGTTTCTTGAAATCGCTCATCAGTTGATGATGAACGCAGGCGGCCCGGAGTCCCAACCGATCCCATGCATGCAGCGGCATTTCATTGCACGTGTTTCTCTGACGCCTTACCTGCGGCCTCGCGCCTGGATCCCTCGCGCCTGTGATTCTCTCCGTTGATCCTAGGTCGATCGCGCCAAAACAGGCCCATGATCTCCGCCATTCAGTGGACCGCCGTCCGCCATCAGTTTTCGTCTGTCCCGCCCGGCGGGTCAGTTGTACCTTTGAGCCGCCGTAAGCTGTCCCACGTGCCTGCTCAAACTTCCGTCGGGCCCGTGCGCTCTCGTTCAAACCTTCCAAACGGAGCACAGCATGGCTATCAACACGCAAAAGGTATTCGTCGGAGGATTCGTCGCGGGCGTCATACTGAACATCGTCGATTACCTCGGGAATGGCGTCATCCTCGCCGACAGGATGAAGGCCGACACGGAGGCGTTCAAACCCGGGCTGAGTGACATGATGATGGAGGGGAACGCCATCGCCATGTACGTCATCTCTGATCTGGTCATCGGGCTGCTGCTCGTGTGGACCTATGCCGCGATGCGTCCCCGATTTGGCCCTGGTCCAAGAACGGCTGTGCACGCAGCGCTGCTCTTCTGGATCATCAGCGCGATTGTCGCTGCAGGATACCTCCACATGGGAGCAATGTCGGCGGCCACGTGGTGGATGTACGCGTGCTTTTGGCTCGTGGGTCTCCTCGTCGCTGCGATCGTCGGCGGGAAGTTGTACACTGAAGAAGGCAGCGCGGCCGCAGCGTAGCTCGATGGCGGTTGCTCAGGCGCGCGTGTACTCCGCGCCTGGGCGTGTGCGCAGGCGTGCCTCGTCACTGTGAATCAATTGCGATGACCTCATGACTGCGACTCAATCACTCGCCAAGGAATACTCGGCTAGCTCCGACGCCTATGCGCGTCGCTGGGCGCCGGTGATCGCACCTATGGCAAAGCCGATATTCAGCGCACTCCCTTTTGCCGGAGCACCATTGGTTCTCGACGTCGGTTCGGGCACTGGTGCAATGCTTCCCTATGTGAGAGCTGCGGCCCCGCAGGCACGCATCGTGGGACTCGACCGCGCCGAGGGAATGCTGGATATCGCGAAGGCGGCGGGATGGAGAGCAGTCGCCGTCGCTGACGGTCAGAAACTTCCCGCTCGCTCCGGCGCCGTCGATGTGGGGCTGCTCGTGTTCGTGTTGTTTCACTTTCCGGATCCCGTCGAAGCGCTGAGAGAGATGCGGCGGGCACTTCGTCCGGAAGGTCGCGTGGGAATCGTGGTATGGGGCACTGACCCTGGTGTGCCCGGCGCGTCCGTGTGGACGGAGGAGCTCGACCGCAAGGAAGCGGTGCCCGAGACGCGCGACCCGAGTGTCGTGAAGGTTCAGATCATGAACACTCCGGAGAAGCTCACGCAGGTTATTCACGCGAGCGGGCTCGAGGTCACGACGGTGTGGAGCGAGTGGTTCTGCCACGCGTTCAAGCTCGAGGAGCTCCTCAAGCTTCAGCTCGGGTGCGGTGTCGCATCGCGACGGCTGCCGAGTCTGTCCTCAAAGCGCAGGGCGAAGTGCGAGGCGCGGGTACGCGAGCGGCTCGCCGACTTCACTCCGGAGCAGCTCGAGTACCGGCCTGAGGTTCTCTTTGCGGTTGCTGGTTGAGACTACAAGCTGAGAGCTGCAGGCAAATCGTTACTTGACGGCTGCATTCTGGTAGGTCCCCATGATCTCTCCGCTCGCGAGGACGTGCCCCTCCATCTCCTTCAGGAGATCGTTCTTCGTGGGCGGCGCAACAAAAGCCAGCTCCTTGTCGAGCGCGTAAACCTTGAAGAAGTACCGGTGCCTTCCAATCGGGGGGCACGGACCTCCGTACTCTCTCTTGTCCCAGTCGTTTCGGCCGTGTGCGGCGCCACCGGGGAGACCTTTCTTCGACGCATCCTCGGGCAGACTCGATGTCGCGGCGGGAATGTTGTAGACAACCCAGTGTACGTAGACTCGCTGCGGTTTCTCGGGATCCGGTGCATCGGGGTCGTCCACGATGAGGGCGAAGCTCTTCGTTCCTGAAGGAGCGCCCGTCCAGGAGAGCGGAGGGGATGTGTCGTCACCCTCGCAGGTGCAGCGGGACGGTATTGACCCGCCCTGATCGAAAGCCGTTGATGTTACCGAGAGTCGCATTGTTTTTTCCGGGTTGAGAGCGGGAAACCGAATCAGCAAGCCGGGTGCCCAACGACCCGTTTCCCGTTGCCCGTACCAGTTGGCTGCTGCCTGTTGGCCGCTAGCCGTTCGCCGCTGCCCGTTCGCCGCTGCCGGCTACCCGTCGGCCTGCCGAAGGGGCGCGCGGGCCACGACTATCGTGATGTTGTCGCTTCCGCCGCGCGACAAGGCCAGGTCGAGAAGCTCTGACGCGGCCTTCTCCGACGACTTTACGTTGCCAAGAGCCGCGGCGATCTCCTCGTCGGTCACGTGCTTCGTCAGCCCGTCGCTGCAGAGCATCACCAGTGATCCGCGCTCGCTGATGTCCACTCGCGTTACATCGGGAAGCGCTTCGTCGGCGCCGATGGCACTCGAGAGCACGTTCCTGAACGGAGACCGCTCGAGTCGCTCGCGTGGAAGCACACCCTGGTCCACCAGATCCTGACCGATGGTCTGATCCCTCGTGAGCTGACGAAGCGCTCCATCCGCGTAGAAGTACGCCCGGCTGTCTCCAACCTGCACGACGTACATCCACGGCCAGACTGCGATGCTGAGGGTCAACGTAGTGGCCATCTGCTTTCTACCAGTTCGGTGCGCGGCCTCCGAGCGCACCCGCTCGTGCGCGTCGAGCGCGGCGGCGTTGAGAGCTGCCAGGAATTCGTCGTCCGATGCGGCGCCGGCGGCGTGGTAGCAGCGGAGAGTGGACGACACGTACCGGGTAATCGCTTCGGTTGCGAGACGGGCCGCGTCACTGCCGGAATCCGCGCCGCCCACACCGTCGGCAACAACGAGGATCGTCGCGAGTCGGGTGCCCCTGAGCGGAAGTGCTTCCGGTTGCGGCAGACTGGTGCCGTGAACCACCACCTGCGGGTGCACGGTGCAGACGAGAAAGTGATCCTGATTCTCGGCCCGGACTTTTCCACGATGCGTTATGCCGAACAGGTCGAGCTCGTCGTCAGTCGGTCTTGGCGCCTTGACCGCGATTCCGCCTGCTGGTGATTCCTGAGTTGACATCTGCGGCCTCTGGAGGCTTTGCCTGCCGTTACCATGCGGAACACTCGGGCGGTCGGCAAGGGCGGAGAAGCCTCGGGGAATGGAAAGCTGAGTAATGGATCATTTGAGAGACAGTCTGAAGTTCTACCAAGAGAGGCGCCGGTTCGAGGCGCCAGGAGCCGAGGCTCGCAGGTGTCAGGTGAGGTGCGAGAGGCTGCGAAACTCGTTGCCGTCGACGCTGCAGAGCAGCTCGATGATCTCCGAATCCCACCCGGCAACCGACTCGAGAAGCTCAAAGGCGAGAGAGCCGGACAGTACAGCATTCGCGTCAACGAGCAGTCGCGTGTGTGCTTTCGCTGGGAGGATGGGGATGCGCATGACGTTGAGCTCGTTGACTACCACTGAGGCCATCCGATGAGCAGAAAGCTGCGTCCCATTCACCCCGGGGAAGTCTTGCGACTCGATTTTCTCGACCCGCTCGGGATTTCACAGTATCGCCTCTCGCGGGTGTGGTTCGGGCACTGTCCCATTCCGTTTTCTGTCGCGAGCATTCTCCACAATGGCGACGTTCTCATGTGCGTTCACGACTGGGGCCGGAAGGAGATTGTCGGAAACGTGCGCGACAACACGCTTGCGGAGGTCTGGAATGGCGACCGCATGCGCGAGATCAGGTCACTCGTCAGCCAGCGGCGGTATGACGAGGTTGCGGCGTGTAGGAATTGCGGGCTCGTAAAGGAGGGCTGGTTCTAGCGCGGCCCCCGTTGCAGGTGACATAATCCCGGTTCAAACCAGATCTGGAGTTGGCGGGATGATTCTTGTTGCAGGCTCCACCGGTGCCCTCGGGTCGGAAATTGTGCGGCAGTTGCGGGAGCGGGGCGAATCCGTACGCGGTCTCGTGCGTGCCACCACGGCGCCCGAGAAAGTCGCGCGCCTGCAGGACATGGGCGCCGAGACTACGACCGGCAATCTCCGGGACCGCGCGTCGCTCGACGAGGCGGTTCGCGGGGCGCGCACCGTGATTTCGACAGTGTCGATCATCGGCTCCGCGCAGGAGGGGGATTCCTTCACCGATACCGACGCGGCGGGCAACATCTCGCTGATCGACGCCGCCAAGGCAGCCGGAGTGGAACACTTCATCTTTGTGTCGTTCGACGGATCGAGCTTTCCGGACACACCGCTCTTCGAGGCGAAGGTCGCGGTCGATTCGTATCTGCGCTCGAGCGGAATCGGGTACACAATCCTCCATCCTCCTCCATTCATGGAGGTGTGGCTCGGACCGATGCTTTTCGGTGATCCATCCTCCGGTCCCGTCAAGGTCTACGGCCGGGGCGATGGAAAAGTCCCATACATTTCCTCGCGCGACGTTGCCAGCGTCGTTGTTCATGCCGTGACGAAGCCGTCGGCCCGCAACAAGACAATCGCATTCGGCGGCCCCGAAGGAATCACGCAGCGCGAAGTAGTCCGCACCTTCGAGGAAGCGTATGGCAAGCCGGTCGAGGTCGCGGAGGTCCCCGAGCAGGCGCTCGAAGCGCAGTGGAAATCCGCCCGGAACCCGTTCGAGAAGACGTTCGCTGGGCTGATGCTCGGCCTCGCCCGCTTCGATGCGGATCCTCCGAGCAATCCCGACCTGCCGATCAGGACGACGGTGCGGGAGTTCGCCAGGAGCCGAGCCGGCGCAGCTTCTTAACCCGGCAGTCGAGCGACTTGTAACACGAATCAGAGGAGAGCTTCGCCAGCAGCAAACAATCCAAACCGGGGTGCACAATGACAAGCCTTATCGCGCTGTGGCTCCCAATCCTGCTGTCTGCGGTCGCTGTGTTCGCCGCAAGCTCGATGATCCACATGATGTCGCCGTGGCACAAGAACGACTATCGGAAAATTCCGAACGAAGACGAGCTTCGGAGCTCGGTCGGGACGCTGGGAATTCCGCCAGGCGACTACATGGTCCCGCGTCCGGAATCGAGAGAGGACATGCGATCTCCCGAGTTTCTCGAGAAGATGCGAACTGGCCCGAGGCTGATCATGACGGTGCTCCCCGGCGGCGATTTCTCGATGACGAAGAATCTCGTGCAGTGGTTTCTCTATTTGATCCTGATCAGCGTGTTTGCTGCGGGAATCGCCGGAAGCGCGCTCCCTCCAGGAGCGGAAGACAGACAAGTCTTTCACTTCGTCGCACTCACCGCCTTCGCGGGCTACACGCTGGCGCTGTGGCAGATGTCTGTGTGGTACGGCAGGTCGTGGGCGACGACGCTCAAGTCCACTTTCGACGGGCTCATCTACGCCCTCATCACTGCCGCGATATTCTGCTGGCTGTGGCCGTAAGGCTTCGCCTCACGCAGGGATCCCGATATACGCAGCTGAGAACGCTTAGCGTGTTGTCCTCAGCTGCAGCTGACTACCACTTCCTGGGCGCCTGATCGGGAGCATCGAACTCCTCGAACGGGAAGTCCCGGTAAATCTTCTCGAGCGCTTCCAGCAATGACCTGCCGTCGCCGTTGACACGCCTGACCGCAACGAGGTGAGAACGGAAGTACCGGCCCCGCTTGGAGGACAAATCGTCGAACCCGACCCCACCGGCGCTCGACGAGGAATGAAGGATTCGATTGCGACCCGCGTAGAGCGCAACGTGGTTGATCACGCCGTTCCGGCCGCGGAAGAGCATCAGATCACCTTCACGCAGGTTTGTCACCGAAGCTGAGACCCGCTGCCCGGCGTGCGCCATCTGCCTCGACGTGCGCGGAAGCGGAACTCCGTGCTTTCGGTAGACGTACTGGACGAAGCCGGAGCAGTCGAATCCCCTGGGAGTACTTCCTCCCCAGACGTAGGGGACACCGACGTACTTGCGACCTGTGGAGACCGCGCCCTGCGCTCGCTTGCGGGTTGATCCGCTGTTTGTGACGATGGTTCCCGCGTCCGCGACATCGCGGGCCGTCCTCAGAATCTTTGCGGCCCTGCGGATTCGGTTGACATCACTGCCGGAGATATCGATGCCGGAGATATTGATGCCGGAGATTGAGATCTGCGCGGACAGGGCAGAAGGCAGGAAGGGGAGAGAGGCGAGTACTGCGAAGCGTACCAGGCAACGTGGCATATGACGACTCCGATTTTAGGCGCCACTCGGCATAGGACGGACCGCGGCCACGCGCTCGCGCTAACATGTTGTCGCAGAACAAAATGGCTTTTTTCTTCGTCGAACGCCGCGGGCCGCTCGTCACATCACGATGACAGGGGCTGTACCTTTTCGGATACAACTGCACTGAAACGACTCGCGCGAGGTACAGATGTCACCAATTGACAAAGCCAATCTCGATTCACTGAAGACACGACTCCGCGGGCAGCTTCTATTGCCTGGCGAGCCTGGATATGACGATTCGCGTTCCGTCTGGAACGCGATGATCGACAAGCGTCCGGCCGCGATTATTCGCTGCCTGGGAGTTGCCGATGTCGTAACGGGCGTGAACTTCGCGCGCGAGCACGCGATTCCGTTGTCGATAAAAGGGGGCGGACACAACATTTCGGGGCTGGCCGTGTGTGACGACGGACTGATGCTCGACATGTCGCTCAACCGCGGAGTATTCGTCGACCGGGAGGGCGGGACAGCACGGGCGCAGGCCGGTTGCCTGCTCGGCGACGTCGATCGCGAGACACAGGTTCATGGACTCGCGGCATTGATGGGCTTTGTCTCGAATACCGGAATCGCCGGACTCACGCTCGGAGGCGGCATGGGTTACCTCACGCGGAAGTACGGATGGACGTGTGACAGCGTCCTATCGATGGAGGTCGTGACCGCGGAAGGCAAGGTTGTGACCGCAAGCGAAACCGAGAATCAGGACCTCATGTGGGCGTTGCGTGGCGGAGGAGGAAACTTCGGAGTCGTTACGAGCTTCGAGTACAAGCTGTATCCGGTTGGACCGGAGATCATCGGAGGGGCGATAGCGTGGCGCGCCGAGGATGCGCCGGCGGTTCTCGAGATGTGCCGCAAAACGATGGAGAGTGCACCGCCCGAGCTTGTGTGCGTCGGCGCGATTCGGCCGGCGCCGCCCGCGCCGTGGCTGCCCAAGGAGATCCATGGCAAACCCATCGTCGCGGTGTTCTTCTGCCACACCGGGTCCCTCGAGGATGGTGAAAAGGCTGCGGCGCCCATAAAGGCTTTCGGCTCTCCGGTGGGCGACGTCGTGATCAGGCGACCGTACGTCACCCAGCAGAGCCTGATTGACGCGACACAGCCAAAGGGCCGGCGATACTACTGGAAGTCGGAATATCTTCCAGGCTACGAGCCCGACATGCTCGCCCAATTCATAGAATGCGGCGCAAACATGCCCTCACCGCATGCCGGGATTATTCTCTTTCCAATCGGTGGGGCGCTGGCGGAGCTGCCTGACGACTATTCCGCTGTCGGCAATCGTGACGCAGCAGTGCTCCTCAATCTCACGGCGGCCTGGGAAAAGCCGGAAGACGACGGCGTAAACATCGAGTGGGCGCGGAGTGTCTGGCGCGACATGCGCCGGTTCTCGACCGGCGGAACGTACATCAACTTCCTGACGGAAGAGGAAGGTGGTGACAGAATCCAGGCGGCGTACGGTGAGAACCTGGAGAGGCTTGCCGAGGTGAAGGGGAAGTGGGATTCCGCGAATCTGCTCCGGCAAAACAAGAACATCGCGCCGAAAACCGAGGCGAGCGTGACTGCGTGACGTTGTCGAGCTGACAATCAGGGGCTGTAGAGGAGATACTGCGCGGTTAGAGCTTTGAACCGCGCCGACTCGCGGCGCCACTGCGCGAGCAATGCTGTGATGCCTCCGCGCTCGACTGAGTGGCGCAGCGAGCGTGAGCCTGAAAGTTCTTCGATGCCGTTTGCCCGCCACCGAAACTCTTTTGGGTGGCGGATGTAAATCTCGCGCAGCAGATGCGCGCCGATTTCGGCGGAGCGGAGGTCGTCGCGGCGCGTGATGATGATGCGCACCATCGGAATGCTTCGCCCGCCGTACTTCTGGCCGCGGGCGATCTGCTGTCGCGTCGATTCGAATCTCACTCCCGGAAGTTTTTTCAGATTCATCGCCTGGGCGACGGCTGGGGCGTCGGTGAGCCACGATGCGCCAACGAAATGAAACGGCGAAACAGTCCCGCGACCTTCGCTGACGTTGGTTGCCTCGAAGAAAGAGATGCCCGGATAGAGCAACGCTGCATCAGCGCTTCGGATGTTGGGTGATGGATTGACCCACGGGAGACCGGTGTCGTCCCACCACATCGAGCGGCGGTATCCTTTCATCGGCACGACAGTGACGTCCGCGCTGATTTGCTTAGTTCCCGCGAGATAAACCGCGACCTCACCTGGAGTGAGCCCATAACGCATCGGGACGTTGTGCAAGCCGGTGAAAGAGCGGTAGCGTGGCTCGATGAATCCACCCTCGATGACATCTGCGCGAATGGGATTCGGCCGATCGAGAACGATGAACCGCCTGCCCGCCTTTCTCGCCGCTTCTGCGGCGAGCGTCATGGTCCAGACGTAAGTGTACATCCGTGCGCCGACGTCCTGGATGTCGTAGATCAGAACGTCGACGGTCTCGAGCATTTGGGCCGTGGGCGCGAGAGTCTCGCCGTACAGAGAAAAGATCGGGACGCCGGTTGCGCGGTCGACAGTGGAGGCGATGCGCTCGCCACCGCCGGCCTCGCCACGAATTCCATGCTCGGGACCGAAGAGGGCAGTGAGACGAACCCCGGCCGCGCTGTGAAGGAGATCGATGGTGCTGCGTCCCTGCTCGTCGCGTCCGGTGTGGTTCGTGATCAGCCCGACGCGCTTCCCTCGGACCAGGTGAACCGAGTCCTCCAGGAGTATCGAGATTCCAAGCGTGACGCGCGGACTTGCCTGTGCCGATAATGCTCCACTCGCAATGAGCGTCGTGAATGCAGCTCCGATTGCGACGGCCCGCCGGACGCGTATTGTCGTCAAGTCTTACCGTTCTCGGCCGCGATCCACCCCCTCACGTTTTCCTCGAGAACCACCAGCGGCACCGACCCGCTGCCGAGCACCACGTCGTGGAACTTGCGGATGTCGAACTTCGATCCGAGCTCCGTCTCGGCTTCCGCCCTCAACGCGCGGATCTTCATCTGTCCAGTCTTGTAAGCAAGCGCCTGACCCGGCCATGCGATGTAGCGGTCGACTTCGTTCGTGACGTTGACAAGACTGAGCGCGCTGTTCGAGGCCAGATAGTCGATCGCCCGCTGGCGCGTCCATCCCTTCCAGTGTATGCCCGTATCGATCACGAGCCGGCACGCGCGCCACATGTCGAATGAAAGGCGGCCGAACTCGCTGTAGGGATCCTTGTAGAACCCCGCCTCCTTGCCGAGCGACTCGGAGTACAGCGCCCAGCCCTCGACGAATGCTGTCGCGCCGCTGAAGCGGCGGAAATTCGGAACGTCCGTGAGCTCCTGCTGGAGCGCGAGCTGCAGGTGGTGACCCGGAACCGCTTCGTGACTGGCAAGCGCTTCGACCTCGTACAATGGGCGGCTCTTCAGGTCATGCACGTTCACCCAGTAGGTGCCGCTGCGTGTCCCATCTCCCGAGGGCTGCTGGTAGTATGCGGTCGTTGTCCGGGGAGCGATGTAATCAGGAATGGTTTTGATCCCGTACGGCATTCGCGGCAGCTTGCCAAAAAGTCGCGGCAGCTCGCCGTCCATGAGCTTGAGAAAGTATGAGTTCTTCTCGAGCAGCTCCGTCGGAGTCTTTGCATAAAAGCGAGGGTCAGTGCGCAGGAAGGCGACGAAGCTCTTGAAGTCGCCGCTCCATTTAGCCGAGCGCATCACGGTATCCATCGCCGACCGTATGCGTGCGACCTCGCGTAATCCTGTTTCGTGAACGGCGTCCGGTGTGGCGTCGTCGAGAGTCGTGTAGTACCGCACGAGGAATTCGTAATACTTCCTGCCTTCGGGAAGCTGGCTGGCGCCGAGAGACGTGCGTGCCTTCGGCGTGTACTCCTTCTGTATGAAATCGAGGAAATCGCGGTACCCGGCGGCGACGCTGGTGGTGATTGCCTCACGTGCCGCAGCGATGAGTGCAGGACGATCTGCCTCGGGCACGGTCGAAGGGAATTCCGTGAACGGCTTCCAGAGAAGGCTCTTCGCCGGATCCGTAACGATGTGCGGTGATAGCGCCCCCTCGATGCCGTCGAGGGAGACGCGCGGCAGAACCATCCCGCGTCGCGCGCCTTCGCGCATCACCTCGATGAATCCGCCGGAGTACTTCCTGAACGCGGAGAGCCTCGTGATGTAGTTGCGGTAATCCTGCGTAGTGCGGAAAGGCAGTCGATCCGCTATCTGCGGGAAACTGGTATGGAAACCTTCGCGATTCGTGATTGGAATGAGAAAGTCGAAGAGCTCCGCGGACTGGATCGCGTCACGCAGGCTTCGCTCCATTATGTCCCGGTTGATCTGATCGGGCCGGGCGAGCGAGTCGCGTGGAATTGCACGTAGTCGCGCGAGAAATACGCGCGTGGAGTCGAGGCGTCGCGCTTCCGCGGCCAGTCCTTCGTCGGACAGGCGGTCGTTGTACCGCGTATCACCGAGGGTCGTGGAGAACACCGGCGCTTCACGCAGGGTGTTCTCCCACTGCTGCTCGAAGAGAGTCTTGAGCCGCTCAGGTGCGGGTTGCGTCGAGGCGGGGATTGCGAGAGCGAAGGTGTGTAATACGAGCGTAGCGCGGAGAGCGAAATGCATCGGAGAAGAAGTTAGGGACCGGGAAATAAGTTTGGCGGTGCGGCCACGGCTAATCTGGAAGCAAAGTGAGCCAGTCGTTACCCGAGCACCAGTCGCGCGTCCTCTAGTTAGCAGAGCTGTCTCTGCCGGCGTGCCCAGGCGCCGCACAACAATCGCTGGGTGCGTCGTCGCGGCATCCTGCCAGTACGTCGCGCTCGCGCCACAGAGAACTACTACGCACTCTACCTGATGGTCCCGTACGGCGACGAGAAGGAGCTCGCGCAGCTTCAGGACGGCTTCAGGAACCGGGCGATAGGCGGTCAGACAACTCCGCAGATGCTCGTGCGCTTCCGTCAGGATGTGATCGCGCTCAAGCCGAAGGTTGTGGTGATCCTCGCGGGAACGAACGACATCGCCGGCAATACCGGCCCGTCGACGCTCGAGATGATCGAGAACAATCTCGCTTCGATGGCCGAGCTGGCGAAGGCAAATGGGATCCGCGTCGTGCTTGCCTCAGTGCTTCCGGTTCACCTGTATGTATGGCGGCCGAGTGTGCGGCGACCGGCTCAGACCCTCGTTGCCCTGAATCAGTGGATTCGGGACTACGCGCGAAAGAACGGACATGTCTACCTCGACTATCATTCCGCGATGGCCGATGAACGGCTTGGCATGAGCGCAAATTTCTCGGGCGATGGAGTACACCCGAACGAGGCGGGATACAGAATCATGGCGCCGCTCACCGAGGCGGCGATTCGGAGGGCGCTGCGGCAAGACTAGCTGCGTGCGAGCGCCGGGTGACCGCTGAAAGCGGATGCTGTTATTCGAGCGGTCGTTTCAGCGGCATCACCGTGGCGACGACAAATCCTGGCGACCAACAAGTGATCGTCGGCGTAGTCGCTCTCACTACATAGCGGATCCTGCTTTTACGGGACGATCGCCGCTTGCTTCGCCGCTCGTATGAAAACATCAACGGGCACATTCCAGCCCGCCACTCTCGTCTTCACCTCGAGCCGCATCGCGCCGGGGATCATGGGGGTAAACTCGAAATCCGCGGTCTCTCCGGGACCGGTGAGCAGGTACGCCGCGCGCGGAGTCATTTGCGACTTCGGAAGATCGGCGCCGTCCTTCGCTACCGGGCGCCACTGTGCCCTGGTTGAATCCGTTCCCAGCGCGAATTCCACCCTCCAGTCAGGATGAATGTTGATTACGCGGATTCGATACTTGGTACCGGCCTCGAGCAGAAGGGGCTCGGGATCGCTGCTTCCGTTGACGAAGCCCCGCGTGTCCAGGCCTGGCCCCGGCTCCGGGCCGCCACCGCCCACGAGAATAATTTTGTCTTTTTCCGGGTCGAACTTTCTCGGATCGTCCAGCACCAGCAGCGCCCCGTACATCCCCGAGTTCATCTGGGTGCCCTCGTTGAGATGCGAGTGATACATGAACGTTCCCGAGCGGGGTGGCGTGAATGCCGCGATGAATGAATCGCCCGGCGCGATCGGGGCCATCACGTTCTTACCCATGCCGCTCCAGTTCGGCACGCCATCGGGGAAGCTCTCCAGCTCGATACCATGCCAGTGAACGGCGCTCGGCTCCCGTAGATGGTTGACCACCGTTATGCGGACTGGCTGGCCGCGCTTGAGAAAAAGAGTCGGACCCGGCATGGAGACCGAATCCCGCTTCGGTTCCTTGTCACCGTCCTGCAGAACGAAGCCGATCGCCGGCTTGTCCCCGAACCTCTTTGGTGCCGTCTGGAGTAAGAGCCGGAGGCGTCGGGGCGGTTCCGTCGAAACTGCGTATTTATCGCCGGGGCGCGGGTTGACGTGAATGCCGAGCACGAGGCCTGCCATTGCATGGGCGCGATGCTCCGCGTGCTCCGCCGCCTTTCCGCCGGCAGGCTTTGCCTTCGGCTCGAGAACGTTTTCGTCGGAAACGTGGAAGGCGAAGTGGCAATGGAAGATCCAGTTGCCGGGCTTCTCCGGGACCCAGGTAAAGGCCATCGTGCTTCCGACGCGCATCAGCTCGGTGTTGACGAGGCGCCTTTCAGCCATCCTGTAGATGGTGTCGGCGCTCATCATGCCGCGGCTGTTGACCGAGTAGTAGAACCCGTGCAGATGCATGGGGTGGGTGGATCCAGTCGGATTCACCCAGCGCCAGCGCACTGTGTCGCCGACGGTGAAGGTGAAGCGCTCGGTGTGCGGCCACGACTTGCCGTTGATGACGAGTACTTCGCGCTCAGGCAGCTCTACGCCGTTCACTTTTTTCGCTTCATCGAACCAGATGCCGAGCACGAATACCCGGTCGCGCGGCGATCCCGAACCTGAGCGCGGATCGATGATGAAAGCGCCGGACAGCTGACTCTCGACCGCCTTCCTGTCAGTCAGCGGATTATCCGCGGTCGTTCCCCAGTAGTAGTAGGTGCCCGGCGCACCGGCCACGAAGCGAACATTGCGTGTCCCCCGAGACTGAACGACGATTCCGTCACCGGAGGGAGCGGGCCGGGTATCGAGGCCGAGCACGCGCACGGAGTCAGTGAGCGTGTTGCGAAGGGTGATGCGCACCTCGGTTCCCTCCGGAACACGGATCAGCGGTCCCGGAGTCGACGGGGCACGTCCAGCCTCGGCGAATGCCTGGATCGGAACGGTCGCTCCATTATCGGCCTCCGGATACCACATGCCATTCCGGATATCGAGCGTGAGATCGAGAACGCCGTTCTTCAAGGTTCCCGCGGCGACCCGATTGTCGTTGGCTGCGACTCGTTCGTGGGAGGCAAGCTGCGCCGCCGCAGGGATGGGGCACAGGGAAAGAATCAGCAAGGTGCTGGCGGTGAGAATCCGCAGAGGAGGCTCTTTCTATGAGAAGCCCTCTATGATGGCAGGAATCGTCAAAAGGTCAAGAGAGATTCGGTCAGAAGCGCATACTCGCCGTAACGCGCTGGGCGTCGGCGCAATGCGCGGCGGGCCCTCCGGACCACTCTTGCGCCCGAGGTCGGGGTGATGTTCTCGTTCTGACGTCCGCGTGAGAAACGGGTGATGACGCTATTCCAGATCGGGGAGTGCGCCGCTGCCCACTGGCGGGGGTAGAGTGACGAGTGAGGCGGCGCGGGCCGTGAGCTGCCTGAACGAGTCGCGGTCACGCAGCGCATCGAAGTTGCGGTCGTGGTTGAGCTGGTGAAGGTCGGCCCAGCCGAGAGCGACTTCGGGTTGCAGTGCCTTCGGTTTGCGTGTCCGAGTGGCGCCCCAATATTATCCTCCGATCCAACGGAACGAGGACCCATGCCCGCGACGACCACACCAGTGGAGGATTACCTCGCCTCCCTCCCCGACAATCAGCGAGCCGTGCTCGAGCCGGTACGTGATACCGTTCGGAAGAACCTGCCGAAGGGCTACGAGGAGCTGATGCAGGGAAAGTTCATCACCTACGTCATCCCGCGCTCTCGCTACCCGAAGACGTACAATGGGCAGCCGCTACAGTACGCCGCGCTAGCCGCGCAAAAGAATTACTACACGCTCTACCTGATGGTCCCGTACGGCGACGAGAAGGAGCTCGCGCAGCTTCAGGACGGCTTCAGGAAAGCCGGCAAGAAGCTCGACATGGGGAAGTCGTGCATCCGCTTCAAGAAGCTCGACGACCTTCCACTGGACGTCATCGGCGAAAGCGTCGCGCGAACTTCGGTGGATGATTACATACGCGGGTACGAATCCGTGAAGCGCAAATAGACATCGGGCGGCGCTCTGACCCTCGCGACGGCAGCAGCAGACAAGGATTCTCCACAGCGCCCCGAACAGGGGCTCGTCAGAGGCATACGACGTTGGGATCTCGTCGCACTGATCATCAACAACGTCATCGGCGCGGGTATCTTCGGTCTCCCGGCCGCACTCTACCTGCTGGCAGGAACGTACAGTCTGCTGGCCTTCATCGCGTGCGCTTTCGTAATAGGAATCGTGGCGCTGGTCTTCGCGGAGATGAGCACCCGGTTCACGGAAACCGGCGGTCCGTATCTTTACGCGCGCAAGACGCTCGGCCCGCTCGTGGGCTTCGAGGTCGGGTGGCTCAACTGGATCGCACGACTCACCGGCTTTGCGGGGGTCTGTAACCTCTTCCTGATCTACCTCGCCCTCTTCGTTCCGGGCGCGAACGAAGGCGCGCTGAGGGTAGCTCTCATTGTCGCGGTCGTCGGCGTGTACACGACGATCAATCTCGTCGGCATTCGGGAGATGACGATCGTCAGCAATATCTTCGCCGTGTCGAAGCTGATTCCGCTCGTGCTGTTCATCACGATCGGCCTGTTTTTCATCGACAGCAGCCGCTTCTCATTCGCCGAGCCGCCCGATTACCAGCCGTTCTCGAAAGCGGTGCTGCTTCTCGTGTTTGCGTTCAGCTTCGAGGCGTCGATGATTCCAGCCGGCGAGGTGCGCAACCCGGCACGTGATTATCCACGGGCGCTCCTCATCAGTCTGTCCATCGTTGCCGTCGTCTATGTGCTCGTGCAAGTGGTATCGATCGGCACCCTGCCGGGTCTGGCTACTTCCGACCGGCCGCTCGCCGACGCAGCAGGAGTCTTCCTCGGAAGCACGGGCGCCTATCTGATTACGATCGGAGCGCTCATCTCCACATCGGGCACGCTGAACGCGGGCATTCTGTTCACGAGCCGGGTCCCGTTCGCGCTCGCGGAGCAGGGTCAGCTCCCGAGTGCGCTCGCAAGGATTCATCCCCGCTTCCGCACACCGCACGTCGCAATTCTTCTCTCAGCGTCGGTGATTCTCGTGCTCACGATTTTCAACACGTTCATCACCGCCGCGACAATCTCGGCGATGGTGCGCCTGTCGCTCTACATCATCACGGCGATCTGCCTGATTGTGCTCAGGAGACGCGGCGACAAGCCTGCTCCCGCATTCCAGGTACCGGGTGGGCTGTTCATTCCGGTTCTTACGATCGCCCTTTCATGCTGGCTCCTGTCCAACAGCTCAGCGCGTGAGGCGCGTGACGCAGGGCTCGCCGCCCTGGTGGGTCTCGCGTTGTACGGTCTGACCAAGCTCAGATACCGCGGGTAAATTCATCCCCCGAGTTTTTTTAGAGCGCGCTTATGAGCACTACGGACATCCCGATGTTCGCGCAGGTCAACAAGTACTTCGACAAGGCGGCGGCCTATCTCGAGCATCCGCCGGGACTTCTCGAGCAGATCAAGGAGTGCAATTCCGTCTTCCGGATCAGCTTCCCGCTGAAGCGCGATGACGGCACTATAGAGGTGATTCACGGCTGGCGAGCGCAGCACAGTGTGCACCGGCTTCCCACGAAGGGCGGGATCCGGTTCGCAGCCCATGTGGATGAGGACGAGGTCTCGGCCCTGGCAGCCTTGATGACGTACAAATGCGCACTCGTGGACGTGCCGTTCGGCGGCGCAAAGGGGGCTGTGCGCATCGACTCGAGGCATTACTCCGAAGCCGAGCTCGAGCGAATCACCCGCCGGTACACTTACGAGCTCTTCACGAAGAATCTTATCGGGCCGGGGGTGGATGTGCCCGCGCCTGACTACGGCACGGGGCCGCGGGAGATGGCGTGGATTCTCGACACGTATGCGTCGCTCTCTCCGGGGTCGATCGACGCGCTTGGATGCGTGACTGGTAAGCCCGTCACGCAGGGCGGAGTTCGAGGACGCGCCGAAAGCACCGGCCGCGGCGTTTACTTCGCGCTGCGAGAAGCGGTGTGCTTTGCCGAGGACGTCGCGCCGCTCGGCATTACGCCGGGAGTCGGAGGGAAGCGGGTAGTAGTGCAGGGGCTCGGCAACGTGGGCTACCACGCGGCGAAATTCATTCACGAAGGCGGCGGGCTTCTCGTCGCACTCGCCGAGCGCGAGGGTGCGATTTTCCGCGAGGGTGGGCTCGATCTGGAAAAAGTCATGTCGCACCGGAAGGAGACCGGGTCGATCCTCGGTTTTCCCGGGGCGCGCGACATTACGACGAGCTCGGAGGCGCTCGAGGTCGATTGCGACATTCTTGTCCCGGCAGCGCTGGAAAACCAGATCACAGGCGAGAACGTCGATCGCATCCGGGCGCGGATAATCGTCGAGGGAGCTAACGGGCCGGTGACGGCCGACGCGAGCGAGCGGCTGCTTTCGCGCGGGACGCTCATCGTTCCGGACATTTACACGAACGCGGGTGGGGTGACCGTCTCCTACTTCGAGTGGGTGAAGAACCTGTCGCACATGCGCTTCGGGCGGATGGAAAAGCGATTCACGGAGAGGACCAACGAGCGGATGCTGGAGGGCATCGAGCATCTCACCGGGCTGCATTTCCCGGCCGACGATCGCGACCGCGCGACGGCGACCGTGAATGAGGAGGAGCTCGTGAACTCCGGTCTCGAAGAAACCATGGTAGCCGCCTACGCCGAGCTACGGGCGATTCAGAAGGATCGCGGAGTGGATTTGCGGACGGCTGCTTTCATCAATGCGATTGGGAAGGTCGCGCTCGCTTATCAGGAGCGCGGAATTTTTCCCTGAGACGGCGAAATGAAGGAAGGGCTCCGATAGAATAGCGGCCGCCTCATCGTACACCCGAGCCCGCGCCTTCAGATGTCTGTCGAATCGATCGAGCAGCGCTTCACTATAGGCCGGGCCGAGACGTCGAAATGATGGATCGACGCTGGCGGCCTCGAAGGCGCGGAAGGCTGTATCGATCGCCATCGCAACGCCCTGTCCCGCGAGTGGATCGAACGCGACGGCCGCATCCCCGATAGCAATCCATCCGTCGCCGACAAAGCGCGATAACCGCGAAGGAAACGCGGGGTAGACCGCCGTCTCTATGAGCGTCGCATCAGCCTGTCTCAATGTCCGGGCAATGCTTCGCGATTTTCCGAGTGCGTGGGCCCACCACATTTCCGGGGTTGCGCCCGCCGCCTTCAGCATTTGCGAGCTGGTGTAGAGCGTGGCTACCAAGATTCCGTCCCGGCGACTGAAAGCGACCACCAGCCCACCGGGCACGATTCGACCGTGAGCATTGCACTGGCGCGGACAGGCGAATCGCCGGCGTCGAGCCAACCGACGATCGCGAAAAGATCGCCGCGGTTCGATTATCTCGAGGAGCCTTCGGGATGATTCGGTCCTTAGTGTCTCCGGTAGGTACCTCGATGCCGAAGTAGAGCCTCCACGAAATAGTAGTCAGCATACACCAACCCGACATCGATTTCGGTGCCCTGCGGACGGCCGCCTACCGCGTGCCGGAGAATTGCCCCACTCCCAGGTCGGTAATCAATGTATTGCACGGAAAGCGTCGCCAGAATTCGTTCAGCGACTCCGCGGTATCGTCGTGCTTGCTCGGGTGGTACGCTACGGGCGAGATCGAGTAACGCCGATGCGGCGATCGCCGCCGCCGATGCATCGCGTTCCACATTGGGAACGCCGGGATGCCGCATGTCCCACCACGGAACTCCATCCGGCGGCAAGTGCGCAATGAACCAGTCGGCAGTGCGCTGCGCCGCGCGAAGCAGCTCGGGATTTCCCGTGTACTTGTGCGTCGTGGCGAAGCCGTAGATCGCCCATGCCTGTCCCCGCGCCCAAACGGAGCTGTCGGAGAATCCCTGCCATGTTGCAGTTCGCTCGAGCGCGCCCGACGTGGGATCGAAGAGCGCGACGTGAGCAGTGCTTCCGTCAGCACGCACGTGCACTCGGGCCGACGTAAGCGCGTGACGCTCGGCGATAGATCGCCAGCTCGGGTCACCGCCGTGTCGCGACGCCCAGAGCAACATCTCCAGGTTCATCAGGTTGTCGACGATGACCGGATACTTCCAGGTGCTACGCGCGTCGTTCCCGCCCTCCGTATCCCAGGACTTAATGGCGCCGACACGCGGGTTGTACCGCGTCAGCAATGAGCGGCTCGCCTCGAGCACGACATCCCGGTAGTGCTGATTGCCTGTCGCCAGGAATCCGTGACCGAAGCTATTGAAGATCATGAAGCCCAGATCGTGAGTTGTCCGCACGGATTTCAGCGGCTCGAGGCCCGTCGTCCAACGCTCGGCCAGCGGCCGCCACTGTCGCTCGCCCGTGCTCTGATACATGTACCAGAGCGTTCCAGCAAAGAATCCACTCGTCCATTGACTCGCCGGCCGAAGCTCCCAGACGCCGCCTGCTCCGGCGAGTCGCGGGTAGCCGTTGGCCGGATCGAGCTGGGCGGCGCTCGAGCGGAGCCTCGCGCTGGCGAGAACGAGCGCGCGATCCAAGAGTGCTTTCCGATTCGCTGCCGTTTGCGCTGAGACGCCCGGATGGAAGAGCCGCCACCATTGAGGGACGTACCCGGAGCGATTTGCTCTCTCTGCTGCTCCGTCGAGCACGCTATCCGAATAGCTAGCGGACGCTCGGCGGAATGGCGTCAACACGACGTCTGCGGCAACGGGAGCAACATCCCCCTTCGGCCACTTGCGATCCGTGTAGTTGTACGGTGCGATGAATTTCAGCGCCTTGAGCAGATTCCCGCCGCGAGGTGACGTGTAGCTCCAGAGATCAACACCGTCGTGGCGGCTCATCTCGGCGAGCTGCGTAAAGGCGTCGAGGTTGAAGAGGCTGTAGTGCATTGGCCTCGTGCGCGCGAGCTCCGCGGGCTGCGATCCATCCGCGTTGATCTGGGAATCGATGCGCTGTTTGGCGCTCGTTGCGAGGACCGAGCGCGCAAGCTTCGTGTCTCCGACAAAAAGCGCGAGGGCCGCGACCTGCGCGTCGTACCACGTGCCGTGGTTATTGGTTTGCGCCTGCTCGTCGCGGCCATTCTTGCTCGTGCGGAGCCAGGTGAGGTAGCGCCGAGCCCAGCTCCGAAAGGCCGCCCTGTCACTCTGCGTCCAGCCTGGATACGTCTCGAGGATTCGAGCTGCATCAACGAGCTGCGCCATGTGGCGGGTGTCGATGATGCCGATTCCGCGACCTTGGGTGACGCCCGGAATTGCCTGCGCAAAGTTCAGGTTCGGATTCATTCGCGTGGCCGGCGCGATGAAAAACCCTCGCATGAGCGCGACCGCGCGGTCAACATATTTTCTCTCGCCGGTTAAGTACCAGGCGAGTGCGAGAATCTGAACCGCGTCGATGGTCCGCTGAAGGCGCAACCCATCGTGATCGATGCGAGTCTGCGGATTCATCAGGCCGTCGCGCTGGATGTACGGAAGACCGCCGGGCTTGGTGCTGTCGGGCCACCAGTAGGGTGCGAAGCTCATGTAATCATGCTTGTCGCTACTCGGCGGAATCTTCCCTTTCTGCATTACCGACAGTGGCGGCACGAGCAGAACGCTGTCGGCGGTATGTGTCAGCGCGGAGTAAGCAGGCAGGAGTTGGACATTGCCCTCGCGCACGAGACGGCGTGATTCGGCGAGCAGCTCGCCACGCGCCATAATGAGTCGCGGTGGTGACTGAGCACCCGCAAGCTGTGCAACCGCCAACCAAAGGAGCGCTGCAACTTTAGATCTCATGATCTAGTCGGCGATGACAGTCCTTCCCACAACCCGTACAGATAGGTCGCGCCGAGTGCACGGTCATGGAGACCGTAGCCCGGCCGTCCACGCTCACCCCAGATCATTCTGCCGTGATCCGGGCGCATGGGCCCGTCGAAACCGGAATCGCGCAACGCTGTCAGAACCGCCCGCATGTCCACGTCGCCGTACTCACTGGGGTGCGGTGTCTCGACGAACTTGCGGTCGCCGGTACGCTTGATGTTCCGGCAGTGGGCGAAGTGAATTCGCCCTAGCTCGCCGAAATGACGGGCCATACGCGGCAGGTCATTGTCAGGATGCGCGGCAAGCGAGCCGGTGCAGAAGGTGATTCCATTCGCGGGATGATCGACAAGGTTCAGCAGACGGTCGAAGCTGGCCGCGTTCCTGATGATGCGCGGGATCCCGAAAATGGACCACGGCGGATCGTCGGGATGAATTGCCATTTTCACTCCGGCACTGTCGGCGACAGGCACGATTCGCTCGAGGAAGTACGCGAGGTTTTCCCATAGGCGCTCTTCATCCACGTCCGAATAAGCGAGGAGCAACGATTCGAGCGTCCGCGCATCGTATGCCGTCGCCCAGCCCGGAAGGTCGCGCGTCCCCCGCGACAAATCGAAGCGCGCGAGCATGTCGTCGTCGTATGACAGCGCAGTCGACCCGTCTGGCATGGGCGTCGCGAGGTTCGTCCGCATCCAGTCGAACACCGGCATGAAATTGTAGCAGAGTACCGGTACACCGACTTCGCCCATGTTGCTGACACTCTCGGCGTAACTGTCGAGCAGTGAATCGCGCGTCGGTCGGCCGAGCTTGATGTCCTCGTGAACGGGAATGCTTTCGACGACGGCGAACCGCATTCCTGCGCTATCGATGGATTCGACAAGACGCGAGAGCTTTTCGCGCGGCCACGCCTCGCCGATGGGTACATCGTATAGCGCGCTGACGATTCCGCGTACGCCCGGAATCTGGCGAATGTTCTCGAGCGGGATGGGATCCTCGTCTCCGAACCATCGAAACGTCAGCTCCATCGCCGCTCGGCCTTTAGCGATTGCTCGCGGGGCGATCGGTCATGCCGCCGTCTCGAGAAGTGCCGGCACACGCTCGATGCGCCGCATGATCACGAACAGCAGGAACGCGGCGAACGGACTCATCAGACCGACGATGATGAAAACCGGCGTGTACGAGAAATGGTCGACGATGTACCCGGTGAGCAGCGTGAAGAGCATGCTCGCAATTCCCGCGGCTGTGCCGCCGATGCCAAACACCGAGCCGACATCCTGCTTCGGAAAACAATCCGAGGGAAGCGTGTGGACGTTTACAATCCAGCTCTGAAATCCAAAAGCGATCGCGCTGATTCCGGCGATTGCCACCGCATTGCTTCCGGCAGTGACGACCGCAGCGACTCCCAGCGGAACGAGCAGCGCACTCGTAAGCAGAACCGTCTTTCGGGCGCGGTCAACGCTCCATCCGTTGCGAATCAACAGGCTGGATACTGCTCCACCGGTAAGGTTGCCGATATCCGCGAACAGGAAGGGTATCCATGCCAGCAGTCCGATCAACGCGAGAGTGAAACCGCGCTCGCTCTTCAGGTAATTGGGAAGCCAGGAGATTAGAAACCACCAGATCGGGTCGCTGAAGAACCGAGCGGCGACCACTGCCCACACCTGCCGATGGCGAAAGAGCGAGAGCCATGGCCGGCGCGACTGTGCGGTTGTCGCATCCGCGGCTGTCTGATCGGACAGAATGTGCTGCCGCTCCGATTCCGACAGGTTTGGATGATCAGCCGGCGCACGGTAGAAGAAGAACCAGGCAATCATCACAAGCGCAGACAGCGCGGAGCCGATGAAAAACGCCTGCCTCCATCCGTAGTGCAGAGCGACATAGACGATGAGGGGCGGCGCGACCACCGCTCCGATACTCGCGCCGCTGTTGAAGATCGCCATTCCGAACGCGCGCTCGCGCACCGGGAACCATTCGGCTACGACTTTTGCGGCGCCGGGCCAATTGCCGGCTTCGCCGAGACCGAGCAAAAACCGGAACGCACTGAGCTGCACGACGCTGCGCGCAGTGGCGTGAAGCATCGACGCGATCGACCAGATCCCGACGAAGAGCATGAAGCCCATGCGGGTACCGATCTTGTCGAGCAGCTTGCCGGACAGCGCCTGCGAAATGGTGTAGCCGAGCAGAAACATCGTCACAACGCGCGAGTACGAAGCGTTGGACATACCGAACGTCTCGCGGATCGTCGGAGCTAGAACGGAAAGAGTGAGCCGGTCGATGTAATTGATGATCGTGAGCGTGCAGATCATTCCGATGATCCACCAACGCAAGCCGCGGATCTTCCGTGCTCCGGTTGTTGCAACCACTGGCGCTGTCACCGTTCGGAAGCTTCAAGAAAATCAGCGCGTGCCGGCGTGAAGCAGTCCACGAGCATCCCGTCTTCCAGCGCGCGTACTCCGTGAGGCACATCCGCAGCCGCGAAGAACGAATCCCCGGCGCGCAACGTTCGCCGCGAATCGCCCACCGTCGCTTCAAACGATCCGGCCACGACGTACGTTGCCTGGCGGTGAGGGTGATGGTGAATCGCGCCGATAGCTCCCTTTGCGAACCTCACGCGAACGAGCATCAGATCAGGGCCGTAGGAGAGAATCTGACGATCAATTCCATCGCCGATTCTCTTCCATTCACTCGCGTCGCCGTCGACGAGAGGCTCGCTGTATCCGTCAGACGAAGTAGAGGCCGCCATTGATCTCGATCGATTCACCGTTGATGTAGGAGGATGCGTCCGAAGCAAGAAAGAGCACGGCTTCGGCAACGTCCTCGGGACGACCCTCGCGTCCAATTGTGGTGCGGCCCGCCACTGCTTTGCGAATTTCAGGCGGAGTGAACGTGTCGTGGAAGGTTGTGTCGATGAGTCCGGGCGAGACGCAGTTCACACGAATGCGCCGCGGTGCGAGCTCCTTCGACAATCCACGAGTGAGAGTCAGGACCGCGCCCTTTGCGGCTGAATACGCGAGTGCTCCGCCTCCACCGCCATCACGCGCTGCAAGCGAAGCGAGGTTGACGATGGCAGAGCCTTCCCCCATGTGTTGAACGGCGGCGCGCGTGACGAGAAACACGCTGCGAAGATTCAGCGCCATCACCGCGTCCCAGAACTGCTCGTCCATCTCCTCGAGCTTCTTGCGCGCGAGCAGGCCGCCGGCGTTGTTCACGAGAATGTCGATGCGCCCGCCAAACTCTGTCGCCGCGTTGATGAGATTCTCGACGTCGGCCTGGCGTGAGACATCGGCACCGACTGCAATCGCATCTCCACCACGCGATTTGATATCGGCCTCGAGCTGCTTTGCCGCCTCGGCGCTCGAGTGATAATTGATTACGACTTTGGCGCCATTGTCAGCTAGCGCGAGACAAACCGCGCGGCCGATGTCGCGTGCACCACCTGTAACAAGTGCGACCTTTCCTTTGAGATCCACGTGCATTATTGCGCCTTTACTCCGTCGACTCTGTAGTTACCCGTCCATTGCCACGTACGCCCCGCTGCGGTTACGCGATGAGGTGCGGTTGCAGACGGAGGCCCGTTGCTGACCATGACCGTCCATCGCAGTCCCGAGGCGCCGGTGACTTCGATGACAGTTCCCTCGGATGTACTCGCAAGGGTGCGGACACCATCGATCACACCGCGCGCCTGGAGCGAGCGCTCTTCGGCCTCGCTGAAGTAGCCGTGCGGCTCGATGACCGACGCAAAGAGCTCGGTCGAGCCACGCCGCCGTACAATCACCGCCGGCTCGGAGACGAGGTTGAAATTCGGATCAGCCGCCCCGGTTCGAGCGAACAGTACCTCGGACTTTCCGCCGGCCGATGTGTTCAGTGTGTAATAGCGGTTGCCATCGAGCCACGTCATACGCAGGTGATTGTCGATCTGTCCCGACGCCTCGCGCCACAGATGCTGGTAGCCGAATGCGGAGCCGAGCGCTTCCTGACGAGTCGTGCTGGCGTCGTACTTCACATCCGTGGCGATGAGCTGCCCGCGAAAATGAATCGGGTAATCGTAGACGTGATCAGCCGAGTTCGTGAGGCGGTACAGGTCAACAAGCACGGCGTAGGCAAGGCGCGCGTCGCGAATGAGGAACATTGTTCGCTGCATTCCCACACCGGAGTACTCCCGGTTCGCTTTCGCGCTCATCACCTGCACGTTGGGACTCGATGCATCGAAGAAGTGGCGCTCGCCCCACGCTTCTTCGTCCTTGTCTTCATTCGCGTCGTTCTGCGATCGTCCATCCACGGTGACTGTGTTGTGCGCGATCGTCTGCATCGCGTATGAATCGTTTTCCGGCAGATAACGGCCGCCGAACTTCGGCTCGATGTTGATCCATCTGCTGAAGCCGTAATCCGGGACCACCTCGCGACCGCCGTCGAAGAAAATGAAATGCAGCTTGTCGAAGTGGCCGTGCCCTTCGCCGTGCACTCCGTATTTCATGAGAAGCATGGAGGCGTCTCTTCCGGCACCGGAGCGAAGAATGCCGAGTCCGCCACGCTGTCCGTCAAAGCCGTCTGTGAATTCCACACTTCCCCAGCTCATCCTCGGCACCATGCGGCTTCGAGTCATGTCGCGCGCCACGGCCAGCCCGGCGGCATTCAGAATCACTTCGTTCTGAATCGCTGCCACCCCGAGCAGATTCGGGTTGGCGCCGTAGCGCGCGTAGGCGACGTCAACTGCAAGAACTACCTCTGGAGCATCGATCGCCATGGTGCGCGAGGCGTCGTTGATTGGAGGAAACACGCCGTTTGGAAACGACGTCTGAACTGCCGAGTAGAGCGCTTTCTTCAGGATGCTGTCGCGATAGGCGTAGATGCGCGCCTTCGGTTGCCGTCGTTCGACCGCGTCGGCGAACTGGAAGAACGGCATCAGCGCGTATCTGATGTAGTACGGTCCTTCCATGTAATAGCCGTCAGGCGAAAAAAGGAGATCGAGCTGGCGCAGAAATCCACCAGTGCGATTGCGCTTCGTTCCGTAGAGAGCGCGATTCACATACGACGTGTCGCCAATCACATAGCCGAGTGTCCCGACCGATGCGGTTGCCCAGGTGCCGTGATTGTGAATGCGATCGAATTCCTTTGCCTGCGTGACCGAAAGCCAGTCCGCCATCGGTCGAAAGACATTCTTCTCGAAGCGCGCTCGCTCGGCAGCCGAGAGAACATTATAGACGCAGTCGTAGGCGATCGATGTCGCGAGGAGCCAGTTTGCCTCGTTCAGACTTTGATGGAAGATCTTGCCGGGTGCCTGATTCTTTGCGAGCGGATGCGCGCCCAGTGTCGGGTAAAGGACCGCGTACTTCTCGAGCATGTCGCGAACGAAGCGCGCGTATCGCTGGTCGCCGGTGGTCTGATAGAGAACCCCAGCGAGCTGCATCTCGCGATAATTCTGCTTGTGCCTCTCGTGCGCGTACCCGCCCGCTTCTCCGGGCTGCGGAACGTCGATTGGAGATGCGAGTGCTTTGCCAACGATAGCTTTTGCTTCGTCCAGCGAACGCTTGAGAAGAGGAAATTGCGGTGCAGCGGTTCGTATCGCTTGCGCTTCAGCCTTCGTGATGAAGACGCTCGGATGGGATTGTGCATTCGTCAGCGTCGGGACGATGAGGCCGGCGATTGCTGTTAGGAGAGACCTTCCAGCTAGCCACAGAAACACAGAAACACAGAATGTTTTCTTTGGAACAGCGCCCGATGCCTGAACTGTGGGTGCTGTTCCCCGAAAAAAGCTCTGTGTTTCTGTGTTTCTGTGGCTAGCTAAGAGATCTTTCACTGCACCGAGGGGTAGAGGAGCGCACTCCGATCACCTCGAACACGCAAGCGCGCGACAACGGCATCGTAGCTCGGATCATTCCAGACAACTCGCGCACGCCGGAAATGAATCACGAGCAACCCGGGATCGACGGCATCGATTTGCTGACCCGGCCATTTGACGCCGGTGCCGCTGTACTTCCCCAGATGGTCGATCGCGCGCCGAAGACTTCCTCCCTCGGGCGCCTGATAAGTCCACAGGTCGATGCCGAGCGAACGCCCGATCTCAGCGACTCTCGATAATGCTTCAACGTTAAAGCTCGAGTAATGCATCGAGCGAGTGCGCTCGAGCTCGATCGGCTGACTTCCGTCCGGCTTGATCTGCGAGCCAATCCTCGGCTTCGCTTCGTCGACGATGCGCCGGGCGAGCGCTGTGTCGCCGACGAACATCGCGTACGTCGCAGTCTGCGCGGCGAACCATGATCCATGGTTGTTTTTCGCGTCGTGCTCGTGCTTTCCGTTCGGGCTCGTCATCAGCCAGTCCAGATAAGCCCGAAACCATTTCTTTAGATCCTGCTCATGTTCTGCCGCCCAGCTTTTCGAGCGGCGCAACAGAGCCGACGCCTCCACGACTTCAATGAACCAGCGTGTATCGATGATTCCGCTGCCGCGCTCCGCCGGATTTCCACGCACGAGCTGTGTGTAACGCAGGTGCGGGTTCATTTTCGTCGCGGGGTCGAGGAACCAGCGGTGAAGCTGCTGCGCCGCGCGCTTCGCGTATTTCTCGTCTCCCGTGAAGTAGTACGCGAGGGCGAGTGTCTGCAGATTCCAGCCGAGCGCCGCGACGCGCGGCTGATCGAGATCGCGCTTGCTTTCGGGGTTGGTCACGCCGTCATGGCGAATGTATGGGAGCCCATCCTTCTTCGTCGAGTCGGGCCACCAGTAGGGACTCAGGCTGAAGTAATCGTGCCTATCGTTGCTCGGCGGAAGCAGCGTAGACTTGTCCGTTACGGCGACGAGTGGAGTACCAAGCGCGGCGTTCGCATCGGAGATGAGCTTGTCGTATGCCGGCATCACACGCGGATCTCGCGCTTTGACGCGTGCCTTTGTTTCCTGGAGCGCAGCGGCGCCTGGTCCTGGAACAACCAGGCGCCCGGTCACCGTCGTCTGACAGGCGGGACTCGCGTTCCAGAGGAACGCGAGTCCCGCCGCAACAGAAACAACTCTCACGCTAGTCGAGCAGCTTCACGCGGTCACTTACAGATCCCGTCTGTCCAACCAGGATTCTGCGTGAGCTCCGCATTGAGCTCGCAGGCATGAACCGGAATGGGGTACAGCTTCCATTTGTCGGCGATCGGAGCCGAGTTGAGCTTCTCCACGCTGCTCGTGAACGGACTTCGGTTGGCGGTGCTGATAATCGCCATGTTCGCTTCGACGCGCGCCTTCGCCCAGTTCCAGTTCCGCCGGTTGTCGAACAGGCCGTGCATCTCCATTGAAAACTCGTAGCGACGCTCGAGGAACAGACTGTCCTTGAACGCAGCCGCGCTCAGGCCCGCAGTAAGGTTTGGAACCTTCGCGCGCGCGCGAACCTGGTTCACGAACCCATACGCTTCTGCCGTCGGTCCGTCCGTGGCATCGATTGCTTCAGCGAGTCCCATCAGCACATCGGCGTAGCGGAGGAAGAGATAATCGGGGGCTTCAGCACCGTTGGCTGGTGCTCCAAGATCTAGATACTTGCGTACGGTCGGTCCAGTCGAGCCGTAACTGGTCGCAGCCTGAATCCCGGACGTCCATGCCCAGACCACAGTCTTTCCACTGTAAGTGATCGATGTGTTCCACGTTGCAGGTTTGCGAATGTCGGTCGCGTTGTACGAATCGTAGAACGGACGCTCGGCCTGGAACTGGTTCTGGCCACCTGGCTGGTAGATCTGTGGACTCGTGATCGGAGCGAACCACTGGCTCAGGTATCCGCCTGCGCCTGAGACGCGAACGTTCTGAATCGACCAGATGATTTCCCCGCTATGCTCGTTGGAACCGTCGAACAGACTCGCGTAGTCAGTCTCGAGCTTATAGCCCATCGTGAGCACCTGACGATACGCGGCTGCGGCCTTTGCGTAATCGCCGGCATCTCCCGCGCCGGTTGCAGCGGCTTGCAGGTACGTCTTTGCGAGCAGACTGAGTGCTGCGCCCTTGGTCGCACGGCCCCAATCGCCCCCCGGCCAGCTCGCAGGAAGAACAGCCGCGGCTTCGCTGAGATCTTTCTCGATCTGCGCGAAGGTCTCTTTCGCTGTTGCGCGCGCGAGTGATCCGCCTTCAATCGATGTCGTCGGCGTGAGCTTCAAGGGAACGCCGCCAAACAGTCCGGCAAGAATGTAATAGTGCACCGAGCGGAGGAACTTCGCCTCGGCGACAATCTGATCGCGTCTTGTTGGATCCATCTCGATCTCAGGCACACGCTCGATGACCGTGTTCGCGCGGTTGATGCCGAAGTACGCCGCCTTCCACACGCTCTCGAGATACGCGTGGTTGGAAGCGAATTGAGGGTGGTACGTGCCAATCAGACTGCGCTCATTGCCCGCGCTCAACCTGCTTGTCACCATTTCCGTCGGATACTCCACGAGCATGTACAGGTTGCGGCCCATGTAGTCGGCGTTGCCCAGGGGAGACGGCAGGTCGACGAAGGTCGCGTACGCCGCATTCACAGATGCGATCGCGTCGCCCTGGTTGCGATAAAAATTTTCGGGAGCCACGAAGTCCACGGGGGCTTCGGTGAGGAAATCCTCGCTGCAGCCGATCACTCCCACGAGGGCTGTCAGCAGCGCGATTGCTCGAATATGAGTTCTCATGGGAATCAATAGTTGATGTTCAAGCCGGCGATGATCGTCTTCGCGAGCGGATACGCACCGATGTCGATGCCGCGGTTGGTGTTGCCGACCGATTGGCCGCTGACGTCTGGATCGAACCCGGTGTAGTCGGTCCATGTAACGAGGTTCGTGCCGGTGATGTACAGCCGTGCACCGAAAAGCCATGCCGGCGCACCATACGAGAGCGTCACCGTGCGAAGGCGCAGATACGAGCCGTCTTCCAGCAGATTCGAAGAGAAGTTGTTCGGTCCAACTGTGTTCGGGTTTGCTCCAACGCGGGGATACTTCGCGTTGGGATTCTCAGGCGTCCACCGGCCCTCCCAACGGTCGCGCGAGATGTTTGCACGTGGCTCCGCTTCGGTGCGTATGCGGTTCACGTTGAGAATCTTTCCACCGTGCGAGCCCTGAAGCAGACCGGAGAGCTCAAAACGCCTCCACGTGAATGTGTTGCTGAATCCGTAATTGAAGTCAGGGGTGGGATCGCCGATGTTGGTGCGATCTTTTGCGGTGATCACTCCGTCTCCATCCAGATCCGCGAGGAGCATGTCACCGGGCTTGAACGCAGTGACGGTGAAGTTCTTGTAAGTGATTGCGTCAGCTGCAGCCTGATCCGGGATTACGCCGAGTGCCTTGAAACCGTAGAACTCGCCTATCGGCTGTCCGACTTGAATCGTCGTGCCTGGGAAGTTGTAGTCGGTGGTCAGGAGATCGGCGAACAGCCTGTCGGGGCCGCCGAGGTTGAGCACTTTGTTGCGGTTCTTCGCAAAGTTGATGTTCGTGCGCCAGCGCAGACCGTCATTGCCTCCCCGAAGGACATCGGCCTCCAGACCGACCTCGATTCCCTTGTTCTCCACCGACCCGCGATTGGCGAGAGCGCTCTCGAAACCTGACTCGAGCGGCAGGTCGATCTGAAGAAGCAGGTCTGTCGTCTTCTTCCTGTAGTAATCGACTGTGAGGTTCATGCGCTGCGCGAGCCCCAGATCGAAGCCTGCATCGAACTGATGTGTCGATTCCCACGTCAGGTCGGGATTGGCCACCGATATTGGATAGTAGCCGGATGCCGGCGAGCCGTTGAAGCTGTACGCCTGGTCGTTAAGACGCGCGAGCGACTGATACGGGCGAATCGACGGATTGCCGACCGTGCCGACCGACATTCTGAACTTGAGCTCGTCGATAATTCCATGCGAGCTGAGGAACGGCTCTTCGGAAGCGCGCCATGCAATTGCCATCGACGGGAATCCGCCGCGCTTCTTGCCTGATGCGAAGCGGGACGATCCATCGTTTCGATACGTGAGCGTCAACAAATAGCGATCGAGCAGCGAATAGTTGAGGCGGGTGAGATACGACTCCAGCGTTTGCGTTGATTGCCGCGAACCGACGCTGGGTCCACCTTCTCTCGTGCCCGAGCCGATGTCGAAGTAGCTGGTAATGTCGCTGACAAAGTTGGTGTTGGACTCGTTGTCTCCGTTCGCGTCCGTACGCTGGCGGCTGTATCCGCCAAGGAGCGTCAGAGCCTGCGATCCAAACCGTTTGTCCCAGGTGAGTGTGTTCTCGTTGACCCAGGAATACGTCGTCCCGTCGGCGCGTATTGCCTCCCCACCGACTGAGGAGCCGCGAAGTGTCGTCCGGGGATAGTAGGTGTGGCGGTAACGATTGGCGTAGTCCGCGCCCAGGCTTACTCGGAACTTGAGATCCTTCATGAGCCCGATGTCGGCAGCGAAGTTGCCGAGCATGCGCGTGTCGCCCAGGCTGTCGCTTACTTCCCGTGCGAGAGAGACGGGATTGGGTGCCGGAGCCGCATTGAGCTGCGAGCCGTACACATTGAGATCGGGATTGAGAAGTGTGTACGTGCCGTCCGGCCTGAAAACCGGAAGAATCGGTACGTACTGAAGCGCGCCGCTCACTGCTCCGGCATTGCTGTTCTGCTGGCCGGCAGTAGGCGTTGACTTGCTTCGCGCCTGACTCGCACTCACGGAACCGGAGAGCTGAACGCGTCCGAAATCCTGCGTCAGGTTGAGCCTGCTCGACAGACGCTGCAGTCCGGAGCCGACGACGATTCCATCCTGAACGTACCGGCCGAGCGACAGCGCGTATCTCGTCGACTGGTTTGTACTCGTGGCGCCCCGAACGGAGAATTGCAGATTGCTGACCGGGCCAGTGCGGAAAATCTCGTCCTGCCAATCCGTGTTGATTCCACTGGCGAGAATGCGCGATATCGTCGTGTCGGGGAACGGAACGAACGGCTGACTGGAGTTCTTGTAGTACTCGTTCGCGTACAGCATGAAGCCTTCCGAATCCAGGAGGTCGTACTTCCTGGCCAGTCTTGCAGCACCAGCGTACGACTCGATGGTGAACTGCGGCTTCGATCCGCGTCCCTGCTTCGTGGTGATGATGACCACGCCGTTGGCGCCCCGCGCACCGTAAATGGCGGTAGCCGAGGCGTCCTTCAGGATGCTGATGGATTCGATATCGCTCGGGTTGATCGTCACCAGAGGATTGGGCGGAGTTGTGCGATCGCGTCCTGCATTACCAACTGCAGAGCCTGCGATGTCATTCTCGATGGGAAATCCGTCGATGACATAGAGAGGCTCGGAGTTGCCGGTGATGGACGACGCGCCGCGGATGCGGATTGAAATCGCGCCTCCCGGCTCACTCGACGCGGTGGTCACCTGAACGCCCGGCGAAGTTCCCTGCAGCATCTGATCGATTGTCGCGATCGGGGTTTTCTCGAGCACCGCAGTGTTCACGGTGGCCACTGATCCGGTGACGTCGCTCAGCCGCTGCATGCCGTATCCAATGGAGACAACGGGATTGAGCTGCACGGCTTGCGATCTCATTGTCACGTTGAGAGTCGCGGTGGCGCCCGAGCCGACGTCAACCGTTCTCAGCACCGGAGCGTAGCCGATGCGAGTTACGCGAATCTGTTGCGGGCCCGCAGGAACTCCACCAATGCTGAACCTGCCATCGGCATCGCTTGCGGTTATGAGCGAAGTTCCGACGACGCTGATCCGCGCTCCTGTGACCGGCTGAGTTGTCTGGCTGTCAACGACCGCGCCCGCAATTCTGCCGGTCTGAGCCTGTGCGACGGCTGAGCTGGCGAGAAAAAGCGCCGCGGCGAGGCAAACACGTTTTGCCCACATCGGCATACCTCTCTGGGAAGGGATGGTGACTTGCGGCATGTTGCGCCGCGTGGTGGATGGAAACGCAGATCGCATCATGCGTGACCTGCGACGATTGCTTGCGGACCGGTTAGTTCATCCGCGGTGGAGTTGTCGGCGACAGCTTCGGTCGATTCCTCGGCAGCAGCACCAGAAGAGCGACGCACGATGAGCTGAGGCGGCAGAATCTGTCTGTTCGGAGGCTGCTCGCCGCGAAGTCGCGCAAGGACGTAGTCGACGGCCAGTGCGCCAATGCGGTCGACAGGCTGGCGAACAGTCGTCAACGGAACACGGGCGCGACCGGCGAGCTCGATGTCGTCGAGTCCAACGACAGCGATGTCATCGGGAACATTGATTCCACGATCGAGAAGCGCATCCTGAAATCCGAGCGCTCCGAGGTCATTGAAGACGAACATCGCATCAGGCGGGTCAGCGAGGCCGGCGATTCGCTCTCCGACAGCGTAACCCGACCGGTAATCGTTCCACTCGCCCTCGAACGGGTAGTCGAACTCGAGCGCGGGATCCACCGGCAGTCCGCTCTGCTCGAGTGCGCGCCGGTACCCGCGCCCGCGGAGCTCGCACATGATGCTTCCGATTCTGTCGCCGATGTAGCCGATACGGCGGCGTCCCATCGCGAGCAGATGCTGGGTGGCGAGATACCCGGCGTTGTCGAGATCCATTCCGATCCACGGTACGTCGTCGCCCTCGGTGTACGAGACCATGACGTACGGGTATCCGGCGTCGTGCAGCGCCTGAATCGGCTCGTTGATCCGATAGGTGCGGGCCATCGAGACGATGATGAGGCCGCTCGCGCCGAGGTCGCGGAAACGGCGAATCTGTTCCTCTTCGCGGTCGAGTCGGTTCGAGCTCGAAGAAAAGAGCAAACCGTAGCCGAGGGCATCCGCGCGTTGCTGGGCGGCATGTGCTACGAGCGAAAAGAAAGGACTGCTCAGATCACGAAGAACGAAGCCGAGCATTTCGCGGGCTGGGCTGCCTTCGCTTGGCGCAGGGCGAACCGCGACGAAAGTTCCGCGTCCCACTCGGCTATGAAGCACTCCTTCGCTGACGAGACCTGAGAGTGCCTTGTTGATGGTCATGATGGAGACGCCGTAGCTCACGGCGAGCTCGCGGTGCGGCGGCAGCTGAGTGCCGACGGGCATTTCCCCGGACATGATTTTCCCTCGGATGTCGAGGGCGACTTGCTGGTAGAGCGGAGTCGCCGCTCCGGGGTCGATGGCCAAAGGTGGGGACCGTTTGGGGTGAGAGCCGGGGGAGCAGGATTGTGGGAGCTTAGGTGCCCACATTGATAATGTCAATAGGGGCAATTCGAGGCCGGCCCCGCCTCCTCGGCCGCCTAACGCGAATTCTTTGTCGTGATGAGGATCACGCCGTTCGCACCCTCCGACCCGTACGCGGCCGTCGACCCAATGTCTTTCAGAACGACGATTTTCAGGATGTCGCCCGGATCGATGAAGAGCAGTCCACCGGTCCCGCTCTGCACCTTTGCCCCGTCGATGACATAGAGCGGCTCGGTGTCACCAAGAACGGTCGAAGCGCCGCGGATCCGGATTTTGATTCCGCCCGTCGGAACACGGTAGACATCCACTCCCGGAAATTTTCCGGCGAACATGTCCTCGAGACGCTGGCCTCCTTCAGACGCAGACCTCTCGGCAGTATCGGTTGAGCGCCCGCCAGCAGACGCGCATGCCTCAGATGCAAGCGCGATCACGAGGAGTCCAACGGCGAGGCGAAGACGCGGAGACGGCGACACGTTCATAAGCTCCTTCCTACTTTCGGTCGATTGTTGGCATCCACCCTCGAAGTATGTTCGCAGGTGAGTACCGCGCAAGCTCAGCTCGAGCAAGATTTCGTCGACTCGCGCTACGCACAGCGCCTGGCCCTCTCGATCCGTGCTCAAAGAATCTCGCACTCTCCGGCCCGTACCATCTCCGCGCACCGGTCGAATCGATCGCCGACATCCGGTCCCACCCTCTGGCGCCGATGTGGTCATCCATCCATGTGTCGATGAACGCGACGGCGCCGACCGCGTCGCGATCCGCGAACGGATGCCACGGCCTGCCCAGCGTCACTGATCCTGCCGCCATAGCCGGCCGCTCCTTGCGGAGACGACTGCGCAGAAAAAGAAATCCGAACGGTTGAGCCGAGCTCGTGCTCGCCGCCGTGATATATCCGTTGTTCGTTTTACTTTCCCTGTCGAGCGACACGATGTCACAATCCTCGAATACAGCCTGACCAGCGCCGAATATGAAATCCACATGGCCGGCGATGTAGCACCGATGGAAATAGTGGCGCCCCGAGTTCGCGAACATCGTATCCTGGTGCCCGAGGATCTGAACATTCACAAACGTTGCGCGATCGCTACCGAGGTCGGTCATCAGCGCCACCGCCTGCGGATTCCGGAATTTCGTGGAATCCGAATCAGGTTTTGCCGCGTTCGCCGCATAATCGAACGCATTTTCGATCGTGACGTTCTCGGCGCGGAAATCCGGCGCGACGATCCGAAGTGTAAAGCTTCCGCGCGTTCCGTATCTGCCGCCGCCGGGAGAAGGTGTGTCGGCGGCCGCGTCGTACGTGATGACCGTCGAGTCTCTGCTCTCTCCGAGCAGCGTTATGCACGGCCGGTCGACGGTGAGCTTTTCTTGATAGCGTCCTTTGCGTATGAAAATCACAGTTCGGACACCGCCGTTGGCCGTCAATCCGCTCAAGGCGGTGCCGAGGGACCGATAGTGGGGAGTGCCCGCAATTGAGTCACCGTCACGTCCCGTGTGTCGCCAATCGACTACGGCAGAATACAGTGACTGCTGCGACGCCGGACGAGTCTGGCCGAACAGATTCCCCGCCGCAAAAGCGCCAGCGACCGCGAGCGCAAAGATTGTTCGAAGCACCGGACCTGCGCTCAGTCGTTCAGCGGGTGGTAGTCGTAACTTTGATCGGAGTCGCGAGTCGCGCTGCGAAAGTGTCGAGATATGCCCACCACGATTGAGGAGTGGGGAAATCGCCACTGGCTGTCCATCCGGCGCCGATGTAGTGGACGACAGCAACACCCGAACGAGCTCGGCCGATTGCGAGGTAGTGATTGCCGGTTTCTTTCCAGTCCATCAAACGGTCTCGAGGAATGAGAACAGCCGTGCCGAGCTCGCCGTGCCCACCGTTTTTTGGGGCGACCGGTCCCCAGCCGCTGAGCCACGCCCATGTCGAGTCTCGGCTCTCGGTTCCTCGCATCCCCGGCCGCTTCACGAGACCGATGGCATAAGGGATCTCCGCCGCCTCAGCGCTTCGGAAAATGCTTTCCGCGCGATAGAGATTCTGCCCGGCGTCGATCGACACGCGCTTCGTTTCCGACACGGAGATGCCCGGTGCTTTCCACGGATCGTAGCGCAGCTCGAAGATGGCTCTCACTGGACCATTGGCGATGATCTTGTACGCTTTGAAATTGTCGGCGCGGAAAAGCGAGTCATTCCGCCAGAGGCCCGTACCACCGGCGCCAAGGGTCTCTCCGACGTCGAAGAAGTCGGCCCCCTCGCCGGTGTCGATGTGATAGGCGTCGTGTCCTTTTCCGTACCACTTCTCGACAACCAGCGCATGCACACTCTTCGGCCAGACGTCGATGCCGTTGCTCGACATTGCGGATGAAGTCTTCTTGAGCCCTTCTCCGTAAATCCTGAACGCGATCCGATCGCTCTCCCACGCGATGTCGTCGCGCGGCTCGTCGTGGCGGACGAAAACTCGCGACTTTGGCCCGGCTTTCGGCGCCGCCGCCTCGACGGAGAATTGCTGCACCTCGCGCGGCCAGAAATTCGACTGAAAGATGAGCTCGTCGGATTTCCCGTCGCCGTCGTTGTCGACAACCTGTGACACAACCTCGGCGCCATTGTCGTCGAGCACTCGAACGCCACCGGCGCGTGCATCGCGAAGCGCTGCCGTGACGCTTGACCACGGCGCCGAAACCGTCTCGTCCGTGCGCGCGATCGCGAGCGTATTCTCGGCGCGGACGGCTAGTCGAGGAGCGCGGACTCCGGTTTGACTCTGCGCGGGAGCAGCGAGCACGAAGGTCATTACCACGCCGAGTATTGTTCGCATCAGCGCAACGTCTCCACCGAAACCGGATCCATGTCGGCGTAATCCTGATTCTCTCCGCCCATCGCCCAGCAGAACGCGTAACTGCTCGTGCCGCACCCCGCATGAATGGACCATCCTGGAGACAGCGCTGCCTCTCCGTCGCGCACGAACAGAGCGCGAATCTCGGAGGGCTCGCCCATCAGATGCACGACAGCTGCGTCGGAAGGAACATCGAAGTACAGATAAATCTCACTTCGGCGCGAATGTGTATGCGGAGGCATGGTGTTCCATACGCTACCCGACTCGAGCACAGTTACTCCCATCACCAGTTGTGCACTGCGAACGCCCTCAGCGTGAATGTACCGCGCAATTCGCCGCCGATTCGCGCGCTCCGCCGAGCCGAGCTCGTTCGCCGCGGCATCGGCGGCGCGCACGAGCGTTGTCGGAAATGACGCATGCGCGGGATAGCTGATGAGATAGAAGCGCGCCGGGCGCGAGGAGTCATCGCTCGCGAACGAGACATCGCGACTGCCGCGTCCGATGTAGACACCGTCGCGGGCCGAAAGCGAATGCGTCTCACCCGCAACTGTCACTGAGCCGTTCCCCCCGATGTTGAGAACACCGAGCTCGCGGCGCTCGGTGAAATACTCTGCTCGGAGAGCTTTTGGCGTCGTCAGATCCACGGAACCGCTCACGGGCATCGCTCCGCCAACTACTGCGCGGTCGAGGTCCGTCATGTGAAGCGTGAGCTCATCGGGCTTGAAGAGGTCGGTGACAAGGAACGCGGCGCGCAGCTCGTCCGTGCCAAGGGCCTTCGCCTGACTGGAGGTCGGAAAGTATCTCATCGATGTCGAAGTCGTTTGCTTATCATCGCGCCATCCACCCGCCGTCCACTACCAGGACGTGGCCGTTCACGTAATCGGCGGCGGAGGAACAAAGAAACACCACCGCGCCTCCAATCTCCACCGGATCACCCCACCTTCGGGCGGGAATGCGCGCGAGTATCTCGGCGGACCGTTCACGATCCTCCCGGAGCGCCTTCGTATTGTCGGTCTCGAAATATCCTGGCGCGACAGCGTTCACCTGCACGCCGGACGCGGCCCATTCATTCGCCAATGCCTTGGTCAATCCCGCGATTCCATGCTTGCTTGCCGTGTAGGCGGGAACGGTGATGCCTCCGCTGAACGAGAGAAGGGAAGCGACGTTCACGATTTTTCCGCGGCGGCGCTCGAGCATCCGCTTGCCGAAATGCCTCGACAGAATGAACGCCGAATCCAGATTGGTCCGAAGGATGAGGTCCCAATCTTCAAATGTGTAATCCGCCGCCGGACGGCGGCGAATAGTGCCCGCGTTGTTGACGAGGATTCCAACTTCGCCCATGGCACTCTCAGCCTCGTTCGCCATTCGCACAGTCGCGTCGCGATCGCCGAGGTCGGCGCTGAATTCCCATGCTTGCCGCCCGAGACCGCGGATCTGCGACACCGTGTCGGCGCAGCCGCCCGGTTTGGAGCTGACGCAACCGACGTCGGCGCCCGCATCGGCTAGCGCAATCGCCATTGCGCGACCGAGCCCGCGGCTGGCGCCCGTAACCAGCGCCCTCCGGCCGTCGAGAGCAAAGCTCGACAGAGTGCTTGTCACCGTCCCAGCTCCTGCGCGGCCATGATGAACGGGCCGACACCTTTGTAGTCGTCGGCAACCACTGGCTCACTCACGTAATAAGCGTAAGACCCGTCTCGCGCCGTCCCGTCTTTTCGTAACGCGCCGCCGAGTCCCGCGACCTGACAGATGTTCGTGAGTGAAGGGCGTCCGTCCGCGCCAACCTTCACGAGGTTTGCGATGAGTCCGTCAAACCCGCGTTCAGCGATTCGCCGGTACGACGCGTCGAGGTATCCCATTCGTGCGCCCATTGCCATTGCGTAGACGAACATGCTCGACGCCGAGGCTTCCAGATAGTTGCCGGTGCGGTTGGGCTCGTCGAGCACTTGCCACCAGAGACCGGTTACTGGGTCCTGCACTCGCGCGACCGCCTGCGCGGCGTCCTTCAGCAAGCGAATGAGTGAGTCGCGATCGCGATGCTCGCGCGGGAAGTACGCGAGCGCATCGACGAGACCCATCATGTACCATCCCATCGCGCGTCCCCAGAAGCTCGCCGAGAGACCTGTTTCGCGATTGGCCCATGGCTGCGCCTTTGCCGCGTCCCAGCCGTGATACAAGAGTCCCGTGCGCGGGTCCCGGGTGTGACGCGCGACGAGAAAAAACTGCCGCGCGACGTCGTCGAACGCGGATCGCTCACCAAATTCTCTGGCGTACTCCGCATAAAAGGGTTCGGCCATGTAAAGACCGTCGAGCCACATCTGCTGCGGATAGATCTTCTTGTGCCAGAAGCCGGCCTCTGCAGTTCGCGGGTGCTGTCTGAGCTGTTGGCGCAGCGTCGCCGCCGCTTTGCGATAGCGCTCGTCGCGCGTTCGCGCGTACAGTGGAAGCAGCACACGTCCCTCGGCGATCTGATCGAGGTTGAATTCGTCGAGCTTGTACCCGGAGATGGTTCCGTCGGGCTGCACGAACTTGTCGACGTTCCGCCGCACGTACGCCCGCAACGGCTCGCTCCGGATGGATGTCGCCACTCTGTCAATCGCCAGCAGTACTACGCCGGCTGTGTAATCCCATCGCGCGTGAACCTGTGGATTGCGTGCGACAACTGCTTCCGCGAACAGTACGGACCACTGCCGGCGCGATCCTGCCTGCTCGCCGGTCTGCGCGGTCGCGTAAAGCGGCGCAAGCCAAAGAATTGCAGCGGCCAGCGATGCAGCTCGGCGGTAATGCCTCACGCTGATGCGAGCTGACCGTTGATTCGCGTGTTCGCGAGACTAAGGCCGCTGACGCGCTCGACCACGTTGGGCTTTGCAACATTCTCGAATTTGCAGTCGATCACGCGTACGTCCGCGATTGTCGAGCGCTCGAGGCCCCGGAGATACAACGCGTACTGACTCTTGCGGCTGGTGACGTTCTTCATCTCGACGTCGCGAACCACCGGTGTGAACTCGCCTTTCGCGCCTTCCTCGTAATAGAAGTCGATCGAGAGCACGGCGTCGGCAACCTGCCCGACCGTGACGTCGCGCATGTAGATGTGCTCGATCACGCCACCGCGTGCCGCGTTGTTCTTGAACCGCAGCGCGCGATCGAGATTCGGACTGTCCATTCGGCAGCGCTCGGCGAATACGTTGCGAACGCCGCCGGAGATTTCGCTGCCGATTGTCACTCCGCCATGCCCGTCGCGCATCTCGCACTCGCGAACGACGATGTTCTCGCTGGGTGTTCGAAGACGCCGCCCGTCCGCATTGCGACCGCTCTTGATTGCGATGCAGTCGTCGCCCGTGTCGAAGAAGCACTTCTCGATGAGAACATCGCGGCAGGATTCAGGATTGCAGCCGTCATTGTTGGGACCGTGAGTTTCGATCGATACACTGCGAACGGTGACGTTGCGGGAGAGAACCGGATGGATCTCCCACATCGGTGACTTCACTATCCTGACGCCCTCGATGAGAACGTTGCGGCAGAGATACGGCTGAATGAACGACGGTCGAAGGTAGCTGCCGTCCCCAAAAAGGCGGTTGGCGGGGGCGATGCCTTTCTCCGCCATCTGGAACAGTCGCGTCCGCGCTTCGTTCTGATTGGGTGCGCCCGTTTTCCATCCGAACGCAGCAGTGCCCTTCCACGGCCACCAGTGATCGTTGTCGGCCCCGCCGTCGAGAGTTCCGCGCCCGGTGACGGCGACATTTTCGCAATCGACGGCGTAGATAAGTGGCGAGTAGCCCATGACCTCGACGCCCTCGAAGCGTGTGAGCACGACCGGCAGATATTTCGCCGGATCCGGGCTGAAGGCGATGGTCGCTCCGGATTCAACGTGGAGATTCACGTTGGTTGCGAGATGAATCGCGCCGGTGGCGAAGCGGCCCGAAGGAACGACGACTCTTCCGCCGCCTGCTCGGGTGCATGCGGCAATCGCCTCGCTGAAAGCCCGGGTGCAATCGGTCTGTCCGTCGCCCCGGGCACCGAAGCTCGTCACCGGGAAATCACGGCTCGGGAATACCGGCGGCACGATTCGCTGAAGAATCGATGGGACGAGGTCCCATCCCGTGGCGCTGGAATCCGTGATGGCACGAGCGGCAGTCGCCGCGCATCCGCTGGCAATCGTCGGTGCGAGCAAAAGGCCGCCAGCGCTGACCGCGAGTTCGGCGAGAAATTCCCGACGGTTTGGTTGTCGTCCTGTCCGATCAGTCATTCGTTCTGTATAGCAGAGCAATCACTCCTGAAGGGCGCTGAGTATTCCGGCGCGCCCATGCTTCGTACTGTCTGAGCGCCAGCACCGGCGCGTACGTGTACCACGCGTAGCCCAGCCTCCGGTCCTTCAAGAGATTCCAGTCGTAGAGCTTGATTCCATTCCGGTCGCTGAAGATCGGACGATTGGTGCCGATCTCGTACATGCGTGCCCAAATCGGACCTGCGCCCGGCGAATCATGGCGCCCTGTCTGGAAATCGTAAGTGTAACCCTGGAGCTTCACCGCCTTGAGCCATTCCGCCGCGGCTTGAATTGCGAGAGCAAGACGCGCAGTAACGGGCCGCTGTCTGATCAGAAATCGCAACAGACTCGCACTCTCCTGTGCGGTGAGAGAGGTTAGCTCGTAGCTCCGCGCGCTCGTTGGCTGCAGTGACAGAGGATCGTGTTGCTGGCCCCATGCTGTGAGCTTCCCATCAACCTTCACCTGCGCATCGAGCACGCATTGAATTCCGCGCTCCGCCCCCGAGCGAGCGCGATCACGCAGCGCCGTGGGCACGAATTGTGGATTTCCGGTCGCGGCGCGTTGAAGCGTGATCAGCGTATTCATCGTTGCGTCGTCGTTGAACGTTGCTGCGTCATGGTAGCTTCCCATTAGCGGCCAGACCTGCGGCCAGCATCCGTTCGGAAACTGCGCAGCCACGAGATACTCGAGCCCGCGCAGATACGCCGCGCGAAATCGCTCGTCGGTCCGCACGCTGTCGGCCAGAACGAGAAATAGCATCTGCTCGGTGGTGGAGCTGTTGTCGATGGTCGAGATCCACTGCCACTCCGCGCTCTCGGAGAAGTAGCTCTGACCTGGTTTGCGCGGCCCCGCAGCATAGCTGACATGCTTTGACCATCCACCATTCGGTGCCTGAAAGGACAGAATCGCCTCGGCGATCGTTCGAGCGTTGTCGGTTGCGAACCACGCGCGGTTCATTGTTCGGTCAACCTCGAACGATTGCGCAAAGGGCGCGGCTACCATTCTCGTTTTTCCGGCAGATCGAAGCTCCGCCGCCATCGACGCAGTGTCGATCGCCCGCTGCGCGCGCGAGCGCTCGACGTACGAGAGCCACTCCTCCGGGTTGGCGGCGAGAGCTCTTATCCTCGTCGTAGAGAGAAGTAGCGCACTGCGCGCCGGGGCCTCGCCCGCCGCCGGCGGTGCAGGAGGCGTAGCAGGCAGGATGACCGCCGAGTTGCCCGGCCCGACCTTGGACGGCAGAGCGCATGCGAAACCTATGAGCGCGCATGCGATCAAAGCCGCGCGCCAACCGAAGCGATCAGTCACTCGAGACTTGTGCGATGTCGAGACGCTGCACTTTTGGAACGAGAAGATGGATGATGCCCAGCGCCGACACGTACGCCAGCCCGCACACAATGAAGATCGGAACGTAGTTGTTGCCGTTCGCCTCGAGCACGAGGCCCGTGACTCGCTGAAAGAGCACGCCGCCGATTGCCCCGGCGAATCCTCCGATTCCGACGACGGTTCCAACTGCCTGGCTCGGGAACATGTCGCTCGTGAGGGTGAAGATGTTCGCGGACCACCACTGGTGCGCGGCCGCGGCGACACCAACGATGCCCACGCTGAGCCAGAGTCCCTGAGCGGCGGGAGCGAAAGTCGTCGGAAGGATGAGCAGCGCGGCTATGAGCATCGCAGTCTTTCGCGCGGCATTCACGGTCCACCCGCGCTTCATGAGTGCACCGGAGAGCCAGCCACCGCCGACCGAGCCGACATCGGCCAGCAGATAAATCACCATCAGCGGTGCCCAGACCTGCGACAGCTTGATCCCATACCGTGCATCGAGAAACTTCGGCAGCCAGTAGAGATAGAACCACCAGATGGGATCGGTCATGAATTTCCCGATCGCGAATGCCCACGTCTCGCGTCGACCGAGCACGCGCGACCACTTCACATTCGCGGGAGCGTCGGGCGCGTCACTCTGGATGTAAGCCAGCTCCGCTTTACCAAGCCGCGGATGCTCTGCCGGCCGACGGTAGATGGCAAGCCAGAACGCGAGCCAGATGAATCCCAGCGACCCGATGGAAATGAATGCCGCCTGCCATCCCCAGTTGAGAGCAATCCACGGAACGACGAGCGGGGTGATGATCGCGCCGACGTTCGAGCCGGCATTGAAAATTCCGGTTGCGAGCGCGCGCTCGCGCACCGGAAACCACTCCGCGACTGTCTTGATCGACGCCGGAAAGTTTCCCGACTCGCCAACGCCGAGCGCGAGGCGCGCCAGACTGAACCCGGACACCGACCGGGCGAGAGCGTGCGCCATTGCAGAGAGGCTCCAGATCACCACCGCAATCGAGAATCCGAGGCGAGTGCCGATCCGGTCCATCAATCTTCCCGCGCCCAGATATCCGAACGCATAAGCAAGCGTGAACCACGAGACGATTGCGCCATACTCCGCCTCGGTCCACTGGATCTCGCGCTGAAGCGTCGGCGCTAGAATGCCGAGCACCTGGCGGTCCATGTAGTTGATCGTGGTGGCGAAGAAGAGGATTGCGCATATCACCCACCGGTAGCGGCCGCGTCGCTCCGCCGCATCGGGGTCGATCGATCTCACCTCCGCGACCTCAGCGCTGGACACGTCCGCTCGCTTCGCCCCTCATGAGTGCCTCGACCTCTGAGACGCTCGCGCGATTGAAATCCGCTGGAATGGAATGTTTGAGGCACGAAGCTGCCGTGGCGAACTCGAGGGCCTTCCTGTCATCCCCGTAGGTGATCAGCCCGTAAATCAAACCGGCAGCGAAGGAATCGCCCGCTCCCACGCGGTCGACAATGTGCGTGATGTCGTACTGACGGCTCGAGATCATTTCGCGGCCGTTGTGCATCACCGCCGACCAGCCGTTGTGGTCTGCGCTGTGGCTCTCGCGCAGGGTGATGACCTGCTTTTCGAGATTTGGAAATGCATCGAGGACCGACTCGGCGATTCCGCGATAGCGCTCCGTGTCGAGCGCACCGAGGTTTACGTCCACGTCGCTCTGAATGCCCAATGCCTTCTCGCAATCCTCCTCATTGGCGATGCCGACGTTCACCTTGCTGACTATGCTGCGCATGACTTCGGGTGCAGACTTCCCATATCGCCAGAGGTTCTTCCGATAGTTGTAGTCGCACGAGACTGAAACGCCGCGCTCTCGCGCGGCAGTCACGGCCTCGAGCGTGAGCTCAGCCGCGGTTGCGCTGATTGCGGGAGCGACGCCGCTCACGTGAAACCATGTAGCGCCGTCGAGAATCCTGCCCCAATCGAAATCACCAGGTTGCGCGGATGCGATCGCGGATGCTGCCCGGTCGTACAGCACCCTGGAAGGCCGCTGATTGGAGCCGGTCTCGAGGAAATAAATTCCAAGCCGGTCTCCCTTGCGACTGACCAGACTCGTATCGACTCCAAACGATCGCACGGCGGCGATTGCTGCATCGCCAAGCGCGTTTGCGGGCAGGGCGGTTACGAATGAGACGGGCAAGCCGTACTGCGCGAGCGAAACGGCGACGTTTGCCTCGGCGCCGCCGAAGGTTGCCTCGAGAAGCGGCGACTGCATGAGCCGCTCGAAGCCCGGTGATTTGAGGCGGAGCATCAGCTCGCCGAAAGTCACGACGCGAGCGCTCATTCGCTGCGCTTCTCCATCTCATCGATGGCCTTTACGGCTCCCCTCACAGCGTTCTCGATCTCCTTGAAGTCGCCCTCTGCAATCCGCTCGGCCGAGGCAACCCACGATCCTCCGCAGGCCACGACACATGGAATGCGGAGATACTCGGCGAGATTCAACAGGCCAACGCCGCCGGTCGGAATGAACTCGACGGAGGCGTACGGTGCCGAAATCGCCTTAAGGTACTTGACCCCCCCCAGCGGTTCCGCGGGGAAGAACTTGAGAATGCGAAGTCCGCGTGACATCGCCAGCTCGATCTCGGTGGGTGTCGCGACTCCCGGGAAAACCGGGATGCCGCGCTCGAGGCAGTAGTCCACGACAGCCGGGCCAAATCCCGGCGAGACTATGAACCGTGCACCGGCTTTCTCGGCTTCCATTGCCTGCTCACGAGTGAGCACAGTTCCCGCGCCAACCAGTACATCAGGACATTCCGCGACCATGCGCTCGATCGACGCACGCGCGCCAATGGTTCGAAAAGTCACTTCAGCGCAGGGAAGCCCACCGGCAGCCAGAGCGCGCCCGAGCGCCGGCGCGGCTTTGGGATCGTCGATGACGATGACCGGTACGAGCCGGAGTTGCCGCAAACGGTCGACTATCTCGTCCTTCGCTGGAGGAGATACGGGAATAGGTGTCACGTTACCCTCACTGAGTAACTCCAGCGGGAGAGCGTGCGAGAAGTTGACTCAGGGCGGAGCGAACGCCGTGTTGCAGCATCTTCGAAAGATGGATTGTGACGGCTTCGTTGAATCCAGGCAATCTGCGCAAATCATGACCCCAGAATGACTGTTCGTCACAAACTCGATCGACAAATTGCGCGATTCCGTCGCTGGCGGAAGCATCAGTCGCTCCCCAGAGATCCCGAATCCGCTGCGCGCCGTCATCAGCGGGAATCGCTTGTCGTGGTGACTGCCCGCCCTTCCCGTCATCTCCCCGCTGATAAAGCAGGAACGAAGCGAACCCGAATGACGTCAGCTCCGGAGGGCGTCCTTCGCGTCTCACGTAGTCGAGGATAGTCGGCACGACGCGTGCGCGCATCTTCGCTGTCGCCTGGAGCATGATGTCGATCAGCGCGTGCCGGATGTAGGGATTCGAGAAGCGATCGAGCACTTCCGCCGCAAACTCGCTTGCGCCGGAGGCTCCGCAGGCTGGTACGAGCTCATCGAACATCGTGCGCCGCAGAAACTCACCTATGTCGTCGTCCGTGACCGCCTCGAGCACGGTTGTCACGCCGCATTGCAGCGCCAGCGGAGCAAGAAGGGAGTGAGAGCCGTTGAGAAGCCGCACCTTTCGCAAACGATAAGGCTCGATGTCGTCAGCGATGACGACACCGGGGTCAGCAACCGCGAAGCCAAGCCGATCGCGCGCATCGCGGGGCGCTTCGATCGCAAAAAGCCGGTACGGCTCACATGCGGTGAGAAGCTCGTCGCGGTAACCGAGCATTTCCTCGAGCTCTGCGATACGCTCAAGGGCGGGCCTGCCAGGCACGATTCGATCGACAAGTGTGTTGCAGAACACAACTGCGCTGTCGAGCCACTCGAGAAAGTCGTTCCCCAGTGCCCATCGATCGGCGAGCGCAAAGACGATCTCACGCAGACGATCACCATTCTTCTCGATGAGCTCGCAGGGAATTACGGTGATCGCTCCGGCGGGGCCATACTCGGTAGCCCGCGCCCGTTCGAAGAGAAACATCGTGAGCTTCCCGGGAAATGACCGAGGAGGCGAGGCCGGGCGCTCATCTTCATCCAGTACAATCCCGACCTCGGTGGTATTCGAGAAAACGAGCTCGATGTTCGGGTCGCGAGCGAGGGCCCTCACTTCGTTCCAGTCGGCGCTCGCGCTCAAGGCGCGGCTCAGGGAGCTGATGATCCGGAATTCCCGATGCGCACGTCCGTGTTCCAGTCCCTCTACTGCAAGAGTGTAGAGTCCATCCTGCTCGTTTACGATCTCATCGCGGCCGCTCCCGGTGGACCCGATTGCGACTACCTTCCCGGAAAACGCACCAGAGCGATTCGCCGCATCGAGGAAGTACTCGATGAATCCGCGCAGAAACGCGCCGGTTCCGAATTGAGCTGCGCGCTCGGGAAGGGTCAGCAGATTCTCAGCAGGAGGCTCGATCACCTCTGACCGAAACTCCAGCGCGCTCAACGTTGATTGGCTGAGACGTCGGCGGTCGGCCACTACAGCGTGACCCCTTCCTTCCAGATGGCAATCTCGCGGTAGCCCTGCTCCTCGTTGCGGGCCAGCTTCTTTCCCGAGGCCACGTCGAGGATCAGCTGAAGCAGCTCGTCGGCCAGCTCGTCCTGGGAGCGTGATCCATCGAGCAGCGGGCCGGCGTCGAAGTCTATCCAATGCGGCTTTCTCGCCGCGATGTCGCTATTCGAGGAAATCTTGATCGTCGGCACCGGGAATCCGAGCGGCGTTCCGCGGCCCGTCGTGAAGAGCAGCACGGTTGCTCCGCTGACTGTCATCGCGGTGGAGGATACGCCATCGTTTCCCGGCGACTCGAGCAGCGAAAGACCGCCTGTCGTTGCCGCGTCGCCGTATCGCAGCACTCGCTCTACCGTTGCGCGCCCGCCTTTTTGAATTGCGCCGAGCGATTTCTCCTCGAGAGTGGTGAGCCCGCCGGCCTTGTTACCGGGCGAGGGGTTCTCATAAATGGGCTGGTCGTGACGCGTGAAGTAGTCCTTGAAGTCGTTGATCATGCCGACTGTGTCTGCAAACACCGACTCGTTGGCAGCCCGGTCGAGCAGCACCTGCTCGGCGCCGAACATTTCCGGTACCTCAGTGAGGATGACGCCGCCGCCCATTGCCGTGATTCGATCGGCGATCCGGCCAACGAGCGGATTGGCACTGATGCCGCTGAATCCATCTGAGCCACCGCACTTGTGTCCGAGAATCAGATCCGACGCCGGACATTCGTCGCGCTTGTCGTCCGCCATCCGCGCAACAAGCTCGCCGATGCCCGAGCCTCCCTCGGCGATCTCGTCCATCACGTCCTGCGTGTTGAACACTCTGAGCCGGGACCTGTCGATGTCGCCGGCAACCTGGAGAAGAGAGTCAACCTGATTGTTCTCGCAGCCCAGCCCGAGCAGCAACACGCCACCCGCATTCGGGTGACGCATGAGACCGCCGAGCACGCGCTGCGTGTTGCGCAGATCGTCGCCCAACTGGCTGCAGCCGTACGGATGCGAGAACGCGTGGACGCCGTCCACCTGCTTTCCATATCGATCGGCAGCCATTCGCGCGATGCGCTCGGCGGCGTGGTTCACGCAGCCGACTGTGTTCAATACCCAGATCTCATTCCGCGTCCCGACGCGACCGTTCGCTCGGCGATAGCCGAGGAATGTCGGTGGGTCACGATATTCGTCGTCCGCGCGGGGCGAGGGGTGATAGGCGTACTCCATCGTCCCCGACAACCGTGTCGCGAGGTTGTGCGAGTGAATCCATTCACCTGCGGTTATGTTGCTGGTCGCGCTTCCAATTGGAAACCCGTATTTGGTGACGACGTCACCAGTGGCAATCGGTACGAGCGCAACCTTGTGTCCAGCTGGAACCGGCACTTTCGCCGTGAGAGTGACACCATCCACAGTAAGGTGTTCACCGGCTTCGATGGGGGTCACAGCGACAGCAACGTTGTCGTCAGGATGAATGCGCACAACTCGAGTGCGCACGGCAACCGGCGTTGAACGCGGAGGCCGTTCGACGCCAACGGTCATGCGGCCGACTCCGCGCCCGGGCCGGACTGTCGCGCCTCCGGTGCTCGCTCGATTACGGTGTCGAGCTTGTACGCCTCACGCGCGAGATCGTAAGCCAGCGCCCGCCCCATCTCGCGCGCATCTGACATATCGATAACGTGGCGTGCGACGAGACCGGCAAGCCAGTTCGCGTCGACGCGCCGAGAGAGATCGTGTCGGGCGGGAATCGAGCAGAACGCGCGGGTATCATCGTTGAATCCAACGGTATTGTAGATGCCCGCCGTTTCCGTGATCGATTCCCGATAGCGGATCATTCCCTGGATGGAATCATGGAACCACCAGGGCGGTCCGATGCGAAGCGCCGGATAGTGACCGGCGAGCGGAGCGAGCTCGCGCGCATACGTCGATTCGTCGAGCGTGAAAACAACGAGCGTGAGTCGCGGATCGTTTCCGTAAGCGTTGAGTAATGCGGCGAGGTTGCGCGTGTACTCCGTAGAGACGGGAATGTCCGCACCCTTGTCTGGACCGAAACGATCGCTGAACGATTTGTTGTGATCGCGCAGCGCCCCGGGGTGAAGCTGCATTACCATCCCATCGTCGACGGACATGCGCGCCGACTCAACGAGCATGTGGGCCTCGAACCGGAGCTGGTCGGCGGGCGAGGCCGTACCCCGTAAGGCGCTATCGAACAACTTCTCGGCCTCAGCGTCCGAAAGTTTCTCGGTGTATGGGTCGAGCACGCCGTGATCGGTTGCGGTTGCGCCGGCCGAGCGGAAGAACGCGCGCCTTTCTTCGAGTGCGCTCACAAAGCTCGAGTACGCAGTCACGTCGAATCCAACGGCTTTTCCCAGCGCGGCGATTTCATCTGCCCATTTCGGCGACGCAAGGCGGAAAAGTGCATCGGGCCGAAACGTCGGGATGACGTTGCCGTCCCAGCCGGAGTTACGAATCGCAAGGTGATCGTCGAGCGAATCAGTTGCTGCATCGGTGGTCGCGAGAACTTCGATCCCGAACCGGTCGAAAAGCGTTCGCGGCAGAAACTCCGGCGATCGAAGCTTCCCCAGGATCTGATCGTAGATCTCGCCGGCAGTGCCACCGTCCAGCTTCACGCGAACTTCGAACAAGTCGTAAAGCTCATGATCGAGCCACGCGCCTGTTGGGGTTCCGCGGAAGAGGTACCAGTGGTCCGCGAACGTCTGCCAGACCTCGCGCGGGTCTGCATCCGCGCGAGATCCATCGCTTCGGGGAATGCCGAGGCGATCGAGCGAAACGCCGCGGGAGTAGAGCATGCGGAAGATGTAATGATCGGGAACGATCAGGAGCGCCGTCGGCTCCGGGAACGGGCGGTTCCCGGCGAGGACGACAGCGTCCACATGACCGTGCGGACACAGGAGCGGCAGTCCTCGCGTGTCGTCGTAGATCGCGCGCGCCACTCGCCTCGTCGCTGGATCGGGATCAAAAAACCGATCCTCCTCGAGCTGAAGCGGCTGGGGCAGCGATTTCGTGGTGCTCGACGATCTTGATCTCACGGCGTGTCCGAAGGACGCGGGATTATTGAGGGTACACCAACAAGTATATTCAATCAACTATGCGTCGATCCCATTTGATGATCCGGGCTGCCTTAGCGGTGTCGATTCTTGCTTGTCTGTCGCTGCCGGTCAGCGGATGCACCAACTTGCTCAGCCCACTCGATCTTCGGAAGCTCGATCAGGCGGAGTCGCGGTGGGAGTCAAAGCACATCCAGAACTACACCTTCGAGATGCGAACAGGCTGCTTCTGCCCGTCGGAGGTTAACGAGTGGGCCGTGGTGGAAGTGCGAAATGGCGAGATCGTATCGGCACGATCGCTGACAGGAACGCCGCTTACGGGATTTGGCCTGTCATCGCGAAAGACCGTGGAGCAACTTTTCGACGCCGCGCGACCGCCGTACGCGGATTGGGTTGGAGAAGTCGAATTCGATTTCGATGCCGAGCTCGGCTATCCGCTGCGCGTAAATCTCACAAGCAAGCCGAACATTGCGGACGCCGGAGCGGTGTACGAGGCTCGTAATCTCAAGCCGATTTCCCCGTAAAGCATCGTCCTCGTGACGCGATTCTGTGTTCTGGCGCTTGTGAGTGTGCTTCTGCTCGCGGGCGCGCGCTGCCGATCAGGTGGCGGAAGTACCGAGGTAGTCGCGCCACCCACACCCGCAGCAGCGCGGCGGATTGCATCGCTTCCTGAGAATCCCTGCGAGCTTCTTACGCGAGGCGAGGTATCCGTCGCAACGGGTTTGCGAGTGAGGCGCGCCCGGCGCGTGCCGGACATTGACGAGATCGTTGCCGCGGGCAGAGAGGGGCGTGCTGCTCACACCAGCACTATCTGCAGCTACGACACCGGCGGCGAGCTCGTCGCCATCACGATCATCGTGCCGCCGTTATCGGATCGAAACGCAGCTGCATACCGCTCGGCGCGGGAAGCATACTTCCGTGACTTTCCGGGTTCGGCAAAACCTGTGACGGGAATTGGTGAAGACGCGTGGCTTGCTGGAGGAACCACGCTTCACGTTCTCGCCGGACCGAACGCGCACTTCACAGTCGCGACGCGAATGGCGCAGCCAAACTCGCCGGACGTTGTAGCCAAGGTTGCGCGCGCGGTGGTCGAGCGCCTCTCTCGCTAGTCCGAAACGTTGCCAATGATTCGCCTCCTCGCGACTTGTGTTTTCCTGGTCATCGCAGCGAGACACGCCGGTGCGCAGACGCCTGCGACGCGTCCGCGTCAGCCAGACTCGACGCGGATCAAAGCGCAGCGCGCGGCGGAAGACGAGCGCCTGCGGAATGACTGGGCTTACCTGGAGAAGTTCGGGTCCGTGAACGCACGGCTTCCTGCTCCTGCGGCCGGGGAAGACCGCGTCATCTTCATGGGCAACTCGATTTTCGAAGTCTGGGCGCGGTCTTTCGGCTCCATGTTTTCCGGGAAGCCCTATATCAATCGTGGCATAGGCGGTCAGACAACGCCGCAGATGCTCGTGCGCTTTCGTCAGGATGTCATTGCGCTAAAGCCGAAAGTCGTAGTGATCCTGGCCGGGACAAACGACATTGCCGGCAACACAGGCCCGTCTACGCTCGAGATGATCGAGAACAACATCGCTTCGATGTCGGAGCTTGCGAAGGCAAACGGGATCCGGGTCGTGCTCGCGTCAGTGCTTCCCGTCTACGTGTATCCGTGGCGGCCGAGCGTGCGACAGCCGGCGCAGAAAGTCGTTGCACTGAACTCGTGGATTCGGGACTATGCGCGAAGAAACGGACACGTGTATCTCGATTATCACTCCGCAATGGCCGACCAGAGGCAGGGAATGAGAGGCGACCTGTCAGGCGATGGAGTGCACCCGAATGAGGCCGGTTACAAAATCCTGGCGCCGCTGACGCTTGCGGCGATTCAGGAAGCCTTGCGAGAATAGATCGCGACGCTTCCCGCGAAATCCTAACTCGACGTGTTTACGGCGGTGGCAGCGGACCAGTCACCGTCACTGTCGACTCGCTGATCGCCTGGCCGGTCAATCGCGTATAAATCCCCTCGCGCTCGCCGCGTCTCACGGATTCGGTGAACGTAGTACCATCAGGATTGCGCCATCGATAAGTGATGGCGCAGCTCCAGCTCGTCGGCGTGTACCGGGCGAGCCGGTCGGCCGTTACGGTAACCGTCACAGTTACGTTTCCGGCGTAGGCACCGCCGGCAACGGGCACAGACGTAATGCCCGTTCCGGGGACATTGAGATTGATCGGGGTCGGCAGGCCAGGTGCGTCGTGAACAACCTCGCACGCCACCGAGGCCGTGGTGATGTGAGTCATGTTCTCGATGCGCACCGGAACCTGAAACACGAAATCGGGTGCACTTGCCGGCGCGTGCATCGCACCGATCCCAACCGCTATCAAGGTGATCAGCATTGCTTATTCCCTCCCAATGAGAATCAGGGTCGGTGTGGTTATTCTTGCGCCTGTTGCACCAGCTGCGGCTGCGCCTGCTGCGCCGCCGACGAGAACAATTCCCGGTGTTCGCACAGTTGCTCCGGCGGTCGCCGCGCCAACCGTCGGCGTGCCCGTCGTGCCTCCGACAAGAATCAGTGCCGGCGTGGTGAGTGATGCGGCAGGCGGCGCCGCAGGTGGTGCGGGTGCAGGTGCCGGGGCTGGAGCAGGTGGAGGCGGTGGAGGCGGTGGAGGCGGTGGCGCCGGAGCCGGTGTTGCTGCGGGAGCGGGAGCTGGGCTTGGCCTGACCGGCGGCCTCGGGTCGCGGCGATCAGGGGCGGGGGACTGTCACGCGAATTATCGGCGGGGAGGAGCTCCTTCACACCAATCGCATTTGCGGTCACAGTGAAAACGACGCCGACTCCATCGTTCGTGTACGGCGCTGAAATCGTCTGCACGCCGCCGGACTTGAGACTGACGTCTGTCAAGTAGAAAGGCTTATCTCCTTTCACGGCGACAGTGACGCGGACCTTCATGTCGGGTGCGATCACCTTCGCGTCGCTGGGATCCTTGCGTCCCACCCGGGCCTGAACGACGCCTTTCGAGAAGGTGGGAACAGAAACCCCGATGTCTACTGTCGTCTGCGCGGTCTGGGCAGATGCTGTCGCGGCAGCGCCCAACGAGACTAGCAGGGGGAAGAACGGTGCGCGCACAGGTACCTCCTAGCCACTCAATTCATCCTTACGATACTGCGACACTGGGACTGATGCAACCGTAGCGCAGGCCTCAGCCGAATGCCTCCGCCAAACGTCCCAGTATCTGCAACAAATCCGGGTTTTCTTCCAGCACAGGCAGCACCGGGTCAGCACCCATTCGTTCCATCCGCTCGATAGCGGTCTTGATCGTAAAGGCGCGCGGGTCGAGTGAATCATCTACCTCGTCCCACGTGAGCGGCATCGATACCGACGCGCCTGGTAACGGTCGCACGCTGAACGGCGCAACGATGAGCTGGCCGTGCCGATTCTGGAGATAATCGAGATAAACCTTGTCGCCGCGCTTTGTCACGTGACGCGTGATTGTCGCGATATCATTCAGCCCGCGAAGAACAAGACGCGCGAGTAGTTCGCCGAGTGGCGCATCGGAAGGAGACCGGGTCGATCCTCGGTTTTCCCGGGGCGCGCGACATTACGACAAGCTCGGAGGCGCTCGAGGTGGATTGCGACATTCTCGTTCCGGCAGCGCTGGAAAACCAGATCACTGCCGAGAACGTCGATCGAATCCGTGCGAAGATAATCGTCGAGGGAGCGAACGGGCCGATCACGGCCGATGCGAGCGAGCGGCTGCTCTCGCGCGGGACGCTCATCGTCCCCGACATCTATACAAACGCCGGTGGAGTGACGGTCTCCTACTTCGAGTGGGTGAAGAATCTGTCTCACATGCGCTTCGGCCGGATGGAGAAGCGATTCACGGAGAGGACCAACGAGTGGATGCTGGAGGGCATCGAGCATCTCACCGGGCTGCATTTCCCGGCCGACGATCGCGACCGCGCGACGGCGACCGTGAATGAGGAAGAGCTCGTGAACTCCGGTCTCGAAGAAACCATGGTAGCCGCCTACGCCGAGCTACGGGCGATTCAGAAGGATCGGGGGGTGGATTTGCGGACGGCGGCTTTCATCAATGCGATTGGAAAGGTTGCGCTCGCTTATCAGGAGCGCGGGATTTTCCCATGATTCGTGCGTTGGACGCCCCGTCATGACACGCTTGTTCAACCTTGCGCGTGGATGTGCGATGCTGATCGCTGTCGCGAGCTGCAGCTCGGGCGGCGGCGGAGGCCCCGAGGCGGGTGGGCCGCCATCGCCTGTCGCGCCGCGTCGGATTGCATCCCTGCCTGAAAACCCCTGCGTGCTTCTCACACGAGGCGAAGTGTCTGTTGCAACAGGGTTGCGCGTGAGGCAGGCGCGCCGTGTGCCTGACATCGAAGAGCTTATCAACTCCGGAAGGGAAGGGCGCCCTGCCCGAACCAGTACGATCTGCAGCTACGACACGCCGACCGACATCGTTGCGATCACCATCATCGTGCCGCCTGCGTCCGAACGAAACTCGGCTGCGTACCTGTCCCAGCGGGAGGCTTACTTTCGGCAGTATCCCGGTTCAGCACGACATGTGTCCGGAATTGGTGAGGATGCCTGGCTAGCTGCCGGTACCACGCTTCACGTTCTCGCCGGAAGTAACGCCCACTTCATCGTTGCGACGCGAACGGCGCAGCCGAAATCGCCGGAGGTTGTAGCTGCAGTGGCGCGTGCGGTGCTCGACCGACTTTATCGGTGAAGCAATGAGAGCCGGCTTTGACCGGCTCTCATTACTGCCACCGCGTCCGCGGAGTACTCCCGACTGCTACGGGGTCCCGAGGTTTATCGTGAACGGCCCAATTCCGTGAAGCTGAATTAGGGTCGCGCCCTTTGCTCCGCCAAAGTGCGGGTTCCTTGCCGGCAAATACAGGAAATCTCCGGGCTGATACGTCTTGACGGCAGAGGCATTGACCTGGCCGCCCATGCCGAGGAGCAACGCTCCCGAGAGCACGGTCACGTGCTCGGCTTTGGGGTGCCAGTGGACCGGGAACTGATATCCATCGGGGAACTGAAGGCGCACGGTGTAGTCGCCTGTCCCTCCTGGATCACCGTGGATCACGGCCAGCTTGGCACCGGGCGCGAAGCCGGGCGCCTTGAGGTCGGTCCAGGAAAGCGCTGCGCCAGCGGTCATTCCCATCGTGGTAACCGTATCGAAGACCACTACAGTGGGCATCGGAGCGTGGCTCGTGACGCCCTCGTTGACGATCTTCCACTGGCCGCCGATCTTCTGGAGAACAGTGACGTACGACCCGCTGTCGACGACCGGGCCGCTGGGACTGTTGAAGCTCGTCCGATAGGTGCCAATGCTGGTCGCGAGGTCGCCGCCTTTCGAAATCCTGATGGATGTAGGCGCCGCCGTCAACTTGAGGCCCGGCATAGCGGACAATCCGGCATAGGCCCCCATGATCGCCCTGGACCCCCTCGCGATGGCCACGTTGGGATACATCCCGATTGCATCCGGGGTGTAGAACGTGGCGAGCCTCACCGTATCGCGCGCGGCGAACACCGCCAGCCACGTCGAATCGAGCGCGCGGATGAGCTGCTCATCGGTCTGGGCGCGGGCGGGTGCAAGCGCCGCGCACGTGAGCAGAATTGCGAGCATTCCAGTTGAATGCCCTCTTGCGTAGTGTGGCATAAGTTCCCCTTTGGTGGATAAGGCTTTTCGAGCGAATGCCGGGCCCGGCCCAGGATTGCCGAGCCCGCAACCACAAATCGTCCTGAGAGAAATGTGCCAAATGATGCAGAGACACAAGGGTTGTTCGCCTCGTAAGAACCGCATCTTAGCCACTGGTATTCTCATGCTGGTCTCGACTACTGCCGGGACGCAGCTCGACGCGCAGAGCCAGACGCTGCCACCGCGTCAACCGGACTCTACTCGGATCAAAGCGATGCGAGCGGCCGAGGACGAGCGCATCCGGACCGATTGGCCGAGCCTGCAGAAGTTCGCACGCGCGAACGCACAGCTCCGTCCTCCAGCGGCGGGAGAAGAACGTGTCGTCTTCATGGGAAACTCGATCTTCGAAGTCTGGGCGCGACATTTCAGCAGCATGTTCCCCGGGAAGCCTTACATCAACCGCGGGATAGGTGGTCAGACGACGCCGCAGATGCTCGTCCGCTTTCGTCAGGACGTCATCGGGCTCAAGCCCAAAGTCGTTGTGATCCTCGCCGGAACGAATGACATCGCGGGCAATACCGGCCCCGCGACGCTGGAGATGATCGAGAACAATCTTGCGTCGATGTCGGAGCTGGCGAAGGCAAACGGGATCCGAGTCGTGCTCGCGTCGGTGCTCCCGGTTTACAGGTATGCCTGGCGGCCGAGCATTCGACAACCTGCCCAGACCGTCATTGCACTGAACCGATGGATGCGCGACTACGCGCGAAGGAACGGACACGTCTATCTCGACTATCATTCCGCGATGGCCGATGAAAGGCTGGGAATGAGGGGAGACCTTTCAGGCGATGGTGTACACCCGAATGACGCCGGACACAGAATCATGGCACCGCTTACGGAAGCGGCGATTCGGGAAGCGTTGCGGCAGTAGCCCCGGAGGTTGGTAGCTGTTACCGCCGCGTGCCCGACGGCAGTCTGCCGCAACCCAATTTGCATGCTAGAAAACACTGAGGCGAAGTGACTTGGTCGTGGCCCCGTGGACGATCGGCACGCCCTATCGTACTCTTACTGTTGCCGATATTTCCTAACCCGATGACGAGGCCCACATGTCCCGATCGTCCAGGAATGGCCCGTCGCACATCAGGGTGGTGATGGCGTGCTTAAAGGCGAGTTGATTCTCCCTTTTCCACCCGAACTGAATGTCGGGCGACGCTGAGCAGCTGGAGCGGCTTAGATCAGCGCTCGCACACCGCTACCAGATCAAGCGAGAGCTTGGTCATGGAGGGATGGCCACCGTTTACCTGGCCGAAGAGCCTCGCCATGCTCGCCATCTTGCTCTTAAAGTATTGCTTCCGCATCTGGCGGCTACCATCGGCGCGGACCGATTCCTACGCGAAATCAAGACAACCGCGGGTTTGACTCACCCGCATATCCTTCCGCTATTCGATTCCGGCGAGGCGGATGGGTTTCTCTTCTATGTGATGCCGTATGTAGAGGGCGAGTCCTTGCGCGATCGGCTGAAGCGGGAGATCCAGCTCCCAATTGATGACGCGTTGCGGATCGCAAGTGACATTGCTGATGCATTGGGGTTTGCTCACAGTCGACAAGTTGTGCACAGAGACATCAAACCGGAGAATATTCTACTCGAAGCGGGCCATGCGATTGTAGCAGATTTCGGTATCGCGAAGGCGCTTACTGATGCGAGTGCAGACGTGCTGACGGCCACCGGCCTCGCAATCGGCACTCCGCAGTACATGAGTCCCGAGCAGGCAGTAGCAAGCCCTAACTTGGATGGACGCAGCGATTTGTACAGTCTCGCCTGTGTGCTGTTTGAGATGTTGGCCGGCGACCCACCGTTTGCGGGTTCAGCTCGGCAGGCGATTCTGGCTCGAAAGTCGCTCGAATCTCCACCTCGATTGCGAACCGTGAGAGAAACCGTTCCTGTGGCCGTGGAGGCGGCTATTGCGAAGGCCCTTGAAAGAGTACCCGGCGACCGGTTCCGTACCATGCAGCAGTTTGTGGACGCGCTTTCCACGCGGCAACCAGCGCGACGATCCGACAATAGAGAAACTAGCATTGCAGCGCGCTCGGTTGGTGAAGGCGTAGAGACCCTTCTCCCAATGGAGCTCAAACCGCTTGACGAGGAGCTCGACGCCTTTGGATTAACTCATCCCGGAAAAGTGCAGCGGGTAAATCAAGAGCACTTTCTGATATTCAGCGTCATGCGAGACGCTTCTTTTCACCAAACGAGTCTCCCCAACGGAAGCCGGCTCCCTTACAAAGGAGATCGTCGGGCATTCGTTGGAATGATCGCGGATGGCGTAGGCAGGGGCGCTTGGGGTGAGGAAGCGAGCAGACTTGCAATTGAGGTAATGGCGCAGTACTTGGTTCATACCGTCCGGTCGTACGACACCTCCAACGAGGCGAACGAGCAGGCATTTCTGAAGGGACTGCAGATGGCCGCGATCCAAGGTCAGGCGAACGTTGCGCAGAGGTCTTGGGAGACCCCTGGTGCGGCGGGAATGACGAGCGGGCTCACGATATATGTCGGGATATGGCCTCGAGCTTATATCCTGCACATTGGCAGTAGTCGTCTTTACGCACTAGTCGATGGCCAGGTCAGTGAAGTCACGAAAATGATGCGATCTCAGCAGACTGGAGACCAAGACGTGGCGACGGATCCCTTGGGGACGACCCAGGCGGCAGCGACGGCCCAAGGTGGCCAATTCGAAGGAAGCTTAGTCTTACCGGCAACCCTCACATTTCCACAGAGATGGGGGCAAGTCGGTCTCATGTGCACAAAAGGATTGACTAAGCACGTGCCGGAAGAGCAGATCGAAAAGCGCCTAAAGGTTGCGACGTCGGCGAAGCAGGCCTGTCAGGAACTCCTTGAAGACGCTCTCAATGCTGGAGGCACCGAGAACATCACCATGATCGTCGCCCGAACTCCGAATCCGCGCCAATAGCCCCACGAGGCTTGCCCAGTTCTACGCGAGTGCGATAGCCAATCGTCCGAGTATTTCCCCCAAATCCGGGCGTCCTTCGAGGACGGGCACCACCGGGTCGGCGCCCAGGCTCTCCATGCGTCCCACTGCCGTCTTGATTGTGAAGGCTTGTGGATTCAACGACTCGTTCACCTCGTCCCACGTGAGAGGCATCGATACCGACGCGCCAGGCAGCGGTCGCACGCTGAACGGCGCAACGATGAGCTGTCCATGCCGGTTCTGGAGGTAATCGAGATATACCTTGTCGCCGCGCTTCGTCACGTGGCGCGTGATTGTCGCAATGTCCTTCAATTCGCGCAAAGCGAGACGCGCGAGTAATTCGCCAAGCGTCCGGCACTGCTCGTACGTGAACTGGCGTCCGAGCGGGAGCATGATGTGCAGGCCCGTCTTTCCAGTGGTCTTCACATAGTTTGGCAAGCCGGCTGATTCGCAGATTCGGTGCAGCACCTGAGCTGTGCGAATGACGTCCGAGAACGGCGCTTCTTTCGGATCGAGATCGATCACGCACCAGTCCGGCAGCTCGAGTGAGTCCACTCTGCTGCCCCAGATGTGCAGCGGAATCGAGCCCATGTTCGCGATGTAGAGGATCGACTCTTCATCGTCGCAGACGAAGTAGCGAATGTCACGCTGCGTGTCCTGGCTCCAGATGGGAACGGTGCGCATCCATTCGGGCGCGAATTCCGGCGCATCCTTCTGATAAAACGACTTCCCCTCGATTCCGTCCGGAAATCGAGTGAGCACAACTGGGCGATTTCGGAGATACGGAAGCAGCCATCGCGAAACCGCCCGATAGTATTCGATCAAGTCGCCTTTTGTGTAACCCTCTCCTGGCCAGTAGATCTTTTTCGGATTCGAGAACGCGATCGTTTTCGAGACCGCAGCCTTGGGCGGCGGCGCAGGAGGCTCGGACGGTGCCACAGCCGCGGGCGCGGCGTCGACCGCGTCAGGGTGCCATTTCTGTCGATCGCACTCGTGCGGGAGCTTGTCGGTCCTCATTCCCATGAACGCGGAATGGCGCAACAGCCCGTCAGGCGTCCACTCGCGAAATCGCACTTCGCAGACATACACCGGGTCGACCCAGGTCGTCGTACTCGTCTCGGCGATGTCTTCACTTGCGAGCGGCTCGAGTCCCGGCGCAAGGCACGGCCCTGCACAAGGAGGGTTGGCGCGGACTATCGGGTCGAGCAGTGATTTCAATTCCCGGAGAAGCGCGTCGTTGAATCCGGTGCCGACACGCCCCGCGTAGACGAGCGTCCCGTCGATCTGATCAGCGAGCTGCAACGCGCCGAAATGACCGCGACTTCTCTTCGGCTCCGTGAACCCGACAATGACGAAATCGGCCGTCGGCTCAGCTTTGATCTTGAGCCAGTGGCCCGAGCGTCCCTTGCGGTAAGGCGAGTCGGCTTTCTTGGCGATGATTCCTTCCATGCCCATCGCCATTACCTGCTCCAGAAACGCTTCGCCCTCCCGCTCGATGTGATCGAGCGCGCGCAGCGGCCCTAGCTTCGGCACGACGTCGATCAGAAACTGCTTTCGCTCCGTGAGCGGGAGTGGGCGCAGATCGAAGTCCTCGAAAGCAAGGAGATCGAACGCGTAAAATGTCGCGGGCAGCTCCACGGCGGCGCGCTTGATGTCGATCGACGATGACAGTCGCCCACGGCGTTGTAACATCGCAAAACTCGGAAGTCCTTTCGAGTCGCACACGACAACTTCACCGTCGATGATGCATTCGTCGACCGGCAACGCTTTCACCGCGCGCGCAATCTCCGGAAAAACGCCGGTATAGTCGTTGCCGTTACGCGTGAGCAGCAGCGCTTCGCCCTTCGACTTGCTGGCGATCAACCGGTACCCGTCGAGCTTGAGCTCGAAGATCCACCCGTCGCGCGTGAACGCTTCGTCATGGGGCTCGGCGTGCATCGCTTCCACCGATCGTGAATCGACGCGCACACGCGGTGCACCGTTCTCCGCCAGCGCCTCGCGCAGCCGACTCTTTGGCACAACCCCGGCTTTTACTTCGTCGACCGTCAACCCCGAGAGCACCGACTCTTCAGGGAACTGATCGCCCGGGTGCTTCACATGGGCGTCGCGCTCCTTGATGAGCAGCCAGTCCTTCTCGCTCTTCTTGATCTTCACGAGCGTCCACTTGCCGTGGAGTTTGTAGCCCTTGAGCTCGAAGAGCAGCTTGCCTTTCTCGAGGCCGGTGCGCCAATCCTCGAGCGGCACCCACTCGCCGCGGTCCCAGACAATCACTCCGCCCGCGCCGTAGTTGCCCTCGGGTATCACGCCCTCGAAGTCGCCGTACTCGAGTGGATGGTCTTCGACTTTGACGGCGAGTCGTTTGTCGGCCGTATCGTACGAGGGCCCCTTTGGAACCGCCCACGAGCGCAGGACGCCGTCCATCTCCAAACGCAGATCGAAATGCAGCTGCCGCGCGGCGTGCTTGTGAACAACGAAAAGATGACCGGGAACGGGCGACACGGTTCCGACCGGTTCTGGGGACCGGTCGGCCGATCGCTTCGCGCGGTATGTGCTTAGGCTATCGCCGGTGCTGGGATCGCCGGGCGGCGTCATCCATATAGTATGCGCTCGGGACTAGCCTTTTTCATCTAACGCCACGGAATGGCAGTCGTGAGCGTGAGCACGTGACCCCGATACTTCTTGTCGGGATCGTTGGAGAATCGCATCTCGTACTCGTACTCCAGATCCGTGCGCATATTGCGCGACCACTCGTGCACCCATTTCAGCTGAGGCTTCCATCGCCTGTCCACGCGCGGCTCCTCGCCGATTTCCTCACCTTCTTCGTCGAGTAAGTCCACTGTTCGCTCGGGATACTGCACAGGTCTGTACTCCAGGCCTGCGAACAGCTCGGCGCGTTCGCCAACTTGCCGCCCGTAGCGCGCGCTATAAGTCTGCCGGTTGAATCGAAGCCGATGGATCTTCGGGAGATTCTTCTCGAAGCGGGCGGCGCCTTCCAGGGTTTCGTCGCCGAACCTTATGCGGGAATCGAAAGTGACGTACCTGTTGATCGCATTGCTGGTCGGAGCCTCGTCGAAATGGCGCTGCCGGTAGCCTGTAATGATGCGAAGGCGCACGTCATCGATCGGCCGGATCTCGATGCGCGGCAGAACGGCGTACTGATCTCCGACTTCCCGGTCTTCCGAGCTTCCTTTCAGGTAAATCTCGCCAGTGACTCCGACGAGGAGCATGTCGCCGAGGGGGATATCGAATCCCAGGCGGCCAAGCTGGCTTACACGGTCCCACCTGTCCGTGGCGGTGTACTGGTGAACGGCGACACCGTATTCCATGTAAACGCCCGGCTTGGAGCTGCGACTGCGATAGCGGCCAGTCGCACCCACGACGATGCCATACGACCCGATGTTCGTGCTGTCGTGCTCGACGTTGCTGTCGTACACGTTCGTCACGCCGTTCTCGAAGTAAAAGCGCTGCCGCAGTGGAGGAAGACGGCGAATAGGCGACGGCACGAGGCTGTCGGTCACCCTCGCGTCGACCAGAGCCTGGGCGGTCTGCACCGGCTTTGTGGTGTTCGCGGTATCGGGCGAGGTGTCCCGCGGGCCAATCTGGGCAGCCGCGACAAATGGACTGCCCACCAGCAGGAAGGCGAGTCGCATGCACAATCTAGATGGAGAATTCATAGGTCTTTGCCGTGTACGAGTCCATGTTCTTCAGGGAGCGAAGCCGCCATGATACGAGCCTCATTAGGCGTGGCAGCGTCGAGCCGCTCTCGAGCGATGTCGATAAGTGAAGCAGGCAGATCCGAGTCGCGATCCCGCAGTGCACGCGCGGCGCCCAGCCGCAGCAGCATCAATGCCTCGCAGACGGCGAGATCGCCCGCGGGTTCTCCGGAGGCGTCGAGATACGCGGCTCGGAGTCTTTCGGCCGCGGATTGCCCTGTCCCACGTTGCAGCGCATTCCAGCTGAGCTCGGAAAGTAGAGATCCCACGTCGAGAAGCGGATCGGCGAGCACAACGTCGTGAGCCAGGGACGTGGCAATTCCGGCATCGGTGATCCGAAAATTGGCCAGGCTGACCGGAAAAATGGTTGGAGCGCGCCGGTCTACCATCTGATCGAGAAGAATCTCGAGCGAAGAGAGGAGCTCGCGGGAGACGCCTGACGCGGGATGGCCGGCTTTCTCGAGGGCCCTCACGCGCCGGGCAACCGCCCTCCACGTGTGCCGGCTCGCGCGCTCCTTGGTGACGACGGGAATCTCGAGCGAGTGAAACTCCGCCAGCGCGAGGCCCAGCTGGTCCAGCGACGCTGACTCGCGGTCGGAGCCCAGCACCGTGACCAGCCGATCGCCACGTGGAGGCTCGAAGACGACGAGAGAAAGAGGGTCCATGCGGCCAAGCGGACGCGGAAGCTGCAGCGCCGAAGGTCGCTCTGACGTGGCGGCGTACGTCGCTTGGAGTCGGCTGAGAACGTTCTTGCCCCTGGTGTGCGGGAACCCAATCGCCTCCAGGGCGCTGGTCCATCGCTCTTTACCCTTGTAACCCTTGAGCACCCATCTGACGTGAATGCACTCTCGACTCACGCTCTTGATCGACGGAGTGGTCTCGGTGAGCTCGATGTCCGGGCTGTATACCTCGTGCACGAGGAGCACGAGCAGAGCTTGCGCGTAGACTCGATCCATCGCCCATTCCGGGCGGTCGCTGAAGGGAATTTCCCGCCTGAAATCCTTCGGCGTCCCGGCAACGCGCGGACCGGCAAGCGAGAGATCCAGGGTGCGCTCTACCTCATCGATGAGCAGGTCGGCATGCTCCTCCCATCCCTCTCTCTGCATCCGGAAAGGGGATGCCGCGGCAGTCATGAGCGAGACCGCCTCGAGCAGGCGCGCCCGCTGAACGCTTTCCCCGGTCTGCTCGAGGTATGCCTCGAGGAATCCGTCGCCCACGGCGGCGAGGCCGTCGAGGGTGCCGGTCATGCGGAGCGAAGTGACACGGAGCGCTGCGAGGAAACGCCCGACGTCGAGCATCGGGTCGCCGTGAGCCGCCTGGTCCCAGTCGATAAGCATCACGCCGTGCGCGTTGACAAGGACATTTGCCAGATGAAAATCCGCGTGGATGGTGCCGGTGATTCGCATGCGCTCGACGACCTCTCGTCGCAGACGATTGCTCAGCGATTCGATCCGGAGTGCCTGTGCGGGACGTACCTGCGACAGGACACCTCCCCAGCGCGCAACGTTGCTCATTTCCTTCTCAACGCTCCGGTGCTTCAACACCGGCAGCGTCAGCGCGTGGACGTTGGCAATTGCCCGTGCGGCCTTGCGCACGGAACCTGCCAGCTCGCCCAGGCCGGTGATGTCGGACAACCTCCTGCCTGTCAGGAACTCCTGCAGCGAAAGGCGCGCGACCGCGACGTAGCCGACCGGGGGAGCGAGCGGCGCGCGACCGGATGCCTTGCGCCAGATCGCCCAGTGCCCGGCGAACAGACGCGCCGGCGGGCGCCGGGCATCGATCTTACCGACGAGGCGGCGCAGCTCCGGCACCAGTGACTTGCGGTCCTCCGCCAGCACTTCGTACTGAAGCGCAGCTCTCATTCCGGGCGTGTACGAAAGGGTATCAACGTGCACATGTCTGACTCGGGCACCGCGCGCCTGCCACAGGTGTTGAAATGCGACCTTCATTTCCTGGGGATGCGCAACGGTCAGAAGGTTCGGCATCACCGGATCCAGCGGATATGCGTGCACGACGACATGAGCATCGCGCGCTGCCAGCCAGGGTGTCCGGAACGGCATCCTGCGCGCCATTCCCTTGCTTGCGCGCAGATCGCGGTACCGCGCAATCAGCTCCACAGGGTCGGCGGGGATCTCCTCATCCACGCGAAGAGCCCGCACGAAGAGGAGCTGTCGTCCCGTGCGCCCGGTATCGGGATCACGAACCTTGATCTTCCAGAGGACCTTCGCGCCAACGCCGGGAGTGTATTGCACGTCCTGCAGCCGACCATCCAGAAAGCGTAGACCGTCGCGACATTCATCGAGTCGCTGCGTGAGCAGCTCGAACAGCGAGTCTACGCGCAGTGCGAAGCCCAGGCCCGGCACCGCGGGATCAGCCGGCGTCTCGGGTACAGGTCTCACGATCAACGCACCTGCCCGAACTCGACGAGCTCGCGGAACAGCCCTGCCCGCAGCGACATCTCCGCGTATCCACCTTCCTGAACGAGACGTCCATTCTCGAGAACGACGATGCGGTCGGCATCGCGGAGCCGATCCAGATCGTGGCTGATCATGAGCACGGTGCGGCCCTGCATGAGCTTCTGCAAAGCGTCCGTGACGATCGATGCCGCGCGCTGATCGAGCCCCGCCGTTGGCTCGTCCAGCACAACGATCGGCGCATCGCGCAGCATCGCGCGCGCGATGGCGACACATTGACGCTGACCGCCGGAAAGTGTGCCGCCCCGCTCGCCCGGAATCGTGTCGTAGCCTTCGGGAAGCGCGGCAATGACATCGTGGATGCCGGCGCTCCGCGCAGCTTCCACGATTGCCTCGCGGTCAGCTCCCGGGCGCCCCGCCGCTATGTTTTCCGCGATCGTCGTCGCGAACAGCACGGGCTCCTGAAACACGAAGCTCACCTGCCGGCGCAGAGAGACGAGAGTGAACGAGCGCACGTCGCGCCCGTCGATGCACACGCGGCCTTCTGTCGCATCGTAGAAGCGGGGAACGAGACTCACGAGCGATGACTTGCCCGCCCCCGTGGGACCGACGATGCCCAGGCGCTCGCCAGGGCGCACGGTGAGATTGACCGTGCGCAACACCCACGGTCCTCTGCCATGGCGAAGGCCGACTTTCTCGAAGCTCACTTCACCAACGAACGCCGGTGCTTCATTCGCATCCGGCAGATCGCGTACACCCGGGACGAGATCGAGGACCTCCAGTATCCGCTCTCCGGCAGTCGCCGTTCGCGTCACCTGCTCGGTAGTACGCGACGCGCGCCTCAATGGCCGCGCGAAGGTGCGCAGATAACTGACGAACACCACCAGATCGCCCGGCGACAGCGCGCCCGACATGATACGGCGCGCGGCAACTCCCACGACCACTGCGGTAATCGCACCGACGGCGAGCTCCGACGCCCACCGGAGCCTTGCCTCGATGCGCGCCGCCTTCAGACCTTCCCGTAGGCTTCTGTTGTCGAATCTTCCGACCCGCTCCGCCTCCTGCTCCTCGAGCCCGAATCCGTGCACGACGCGAATCGCCCCGAGAGATTCGCTCATCTTCGTCGCGAGATCGCCCTCCTGCCGGCGCTGCTTCCGGATCGCGGCTCGCATCGGTTTTCGGTATCGTCGCATCAACAGGTACAGAAGCGGGAGCGACGCAAAAGAGACGAGCGCCAACCGCCAGTCCATCAGCAGCATGATGATCGCCATGCCGACCATCAGGAGCGAGTTCTCCGAGAGGCCGAGCGGAATCTTCACGAGGGCGTCACGGAGCAGCCGGATATCCGCGGTCAGACGGACGAGAAGGTCGCCGGTCTTTCTGCGGTCGTGGAACGAGAAATCGAGATGCTGCAGATGTCGAAAGAGATCGGCTCGCAGGCGTGCGACCACTTTCTGTCCGACATACGCGGAGAGCACGTTCTGCCAGTAGTAAAAGAAGCCCGACAGGACTGCGATAACGACGATGGCGACGACAACGAGGTTGAGCAGCCCCGTCCTGCCGCCGGTCCAGTCCCCTACAAACGAAAGTGACTCGGGGAGCGGCTTGCCGAGGAGCACGTTGTCGAGGACGATTTTGATCGGCCACGGCTCCAGAAGTCGCAGCAGCATGAAGCCAACGGTCGAAAGCAACGCCAGCGCGAGGTCCCTTTTTCGACCGCGCAGATACGGTGAGAGTCGTTTGATGACCCGCCGCAGCGCGTCGATCTTCTGCAACACCTTCGGCCGCGCCCGGCGCCGTCGCGCCACCGGCTCGCCCGTTTTCATGCGGCACCCACCGGAACGTCTCTCATCGCAATCGAGACGATGTCCGCAACGCGCGAGGTCCACGCGTGGTTTTCCCGTGCTTCCGCAAGACCCGCTTCGCCGATCCGCTGCCGCATTGCCGGATCGCCCGCAGTCGCAAGGAACGCGGCGGCTAGCGCATCGGCATCGCCGGGTCGGACCAGGACCCCGGTCTCGCCGTCGCGGAGAAGCTCGGGGATCTGCCCGATGTCGGACGCGACGTTGCAAACTCCGCAAGCCATGGCGTCAAGAATCTTCAGCGGCGAAAAGTAAAATCGGTCGATGGGCGGGTACGGCGCGACCGCAATGTCCATCCCGCGAATCCATGGCGGTACGTCCTCCAGCGGCAGAGCGCCCGTGTGTGTGACGCGTCCGGGAAGCTCGGCCGCAAGGCATGTTACTTCGCCACGAAGCGGGCCATCGCCGACTACGAGGAGATGGAGTCGCGGGTCAGCGGCGGCGGCTTTCCTGAACGCCGCCGTCAGGACATCGATGCCGTGCCACGCCTTGAGGCTTCCTGAAAATCCAATGACGACAGAGCTGTGGTCACCCGCGCGCTTAACTTCGCCCACCGGCGAAAAGAGATCGAGGTCGACGCCGTTGACCACCACCTCGACTTTCGCCTCGTCCACTCCTGCGTCCACCAGGCGGTCGCGCATCTGGGCGGAGTTGGTGATGATGCGCTGTGCTTCGTGCATGACCACTTCTTCCAGCGTCTCCGCCGCTTCCTGCAGGGCCTGCGAGCGAAACGTGGCCCCTTCCCACGCCAGCGGCGCGTGGACGTTGAGTACGTGCGGCACCCCGAGCCGGTTACAGGCGAATACTCCGGCGACGCCGAACGGAGAATAGAGCTCGAAAACGAAATCCGGATTGAATCGTTCTATCTCGCGCTCGAGCTCGTCTTCAGCGAGCACATTGTTCAGCAGCTGCCCGACAGCATGAGCAACCCGCTTTCGCGTGCGCTGAGCTTCCCGGCTTGGGGCAGCCATCGCTTGCGCACTCCTGAGCAAATCGTCGAGCACGGGCGGAGTGGGAATGCGAACAACGGAAGCGCCAAGTCTCCCCGAGTCGACATCGGACGGCGTAAGCACGACGACCTCGTGTCCCGCGGACTGAAACGCGTGCACAAGGCTGCGGAAATGCGCGGTCGCGCCATTGTGCTTCGCGAGCGTGATGCCGCGGTCCGCACACAGATAGAGGATCTTCATGCGGGCCGCTCCTGCAGGAGGTCGTACAGCTTTGCGGCAGTCTTTGTCTGATCGAAGGCTTCCACCACCGATGGGCGGGCAGCCGAGGAGAGCCGTGTGTGCAGGTCTGCATCGCGCATGACTCTTTCGATCGCGTCGGCGAGACTTGTCGCATCGCGCTCGGGTACGATCAACCCGTTGACGCCGTGATGCACCGCTTCGGGGATTCCCGTGACCGCTGTGCTGATTACAGGAACACCGCAGGCGAGCGCCTCGACGATCGACACGGGGAGGCCGTCGCGGTTGCCGTCCTCTCCCACGATGCACGGGAGTACCAGCAGATGCGCGCCCTGATAGTGGCGGACGATCTCCTGTTGGGGCAGCGGCTCCAGCAGTCGCACGTGATCGCCAAGCTTCGATTCGAGAACCATGAGCTCGAGAGTGCGACGCTGCTCGCCCTTACCGATGATGTCGCAGCGGAAGTCGAGGCCGCGGTCCCTCAGTATGCGGCAGGCGTCGATAAGCACCGGGATGCCTTTCTTCTCGACTAGGCGAGCGACTGTGATCAGTCTGAACGGACCGCCAGGCGGGTTGCGCGGCGGTGAAAAGCGTGTCATGTCGATGCCGTTGCGGACGAGCTCCACTCGCGCCGGATTTCCATTCACGAGCGATTTGAGGAACCGGACATTGTAGTCGCTCACCGTGACCGTGAAGCTTGCATCCGCCATCTTCCGCGCAATCACTTTGTGGTCCGCATGGCGATAGATGTCGAACGCGTGGGCGGTGAAGCTGAACGGGATGCCGAGAAGCTTGCTCGCCTGCTGAGCAACTGTTGTGGAGCGGTTGGCGAAGTGCGCATGCAGATGCCTCACGCCGAGCCGGCGGGCGCGCTCGGCCACCCACGATGCCTGAAGGAAACGCCAGAGGAACGAAGGGCGGCGCGTGGCAAGCACTTTCTTCAAGTGACGCCGATAGCGTTTCGGATTGCGGGCCGCAAAGCGCTTCGCATACCGGAAGAGCGCCTGCATGTCGTCGATGCCGGGCACATAGTGGACGCTGGCTTGCAGCCGGCAGACGCCTTCATGGAACCTGGGATCGCGCGTGGGCGCCAGCGAGAAGATCTCAACCTTCACTCCCATCGCCTCGAGTGCGAGGATCTCGTTGAGAATGAAAGTTTCCGACAGGACCGGAAACTTCCGGACGACGTATCCCACCGAAGTCTTTACGCGCGCCATCGGCTACTCCCGATCCCGTGCCAGAGCGAGCAGATGATCCGCCACGCACGAAGCGCCATTGAGATCGAGACGACTGCTCCCGTTGCGGCGAGGCTGCGCGAGCGCGCGCGTCATTGCCCTGGCCAGGGTGTTCGGGGTCAGCTCTTCGGACTCCAGCGCGGTGACGAGCCCCAGCTGCGCCAGCCCAGCCGCTCGCACATGCTGCTCAGCGTCCACTCCCGACCGGCCGCGGCTCCCGTGCTCTCCCGCTCGCCACGTGCGCGGAACGAGCACCGATCGCGCTCCGGTGGACATGATCTCGGCCGATGTGTTGTATCCGCCCATCGCTACAACCAGATCGGCAGCGGCCATAGCCGAAGGCATGTCTGCGAGGTGATTCCTTACGGCAACTCCACGGCGTCCCGAGGCCGCGTGCACGATGGCCGCACGGTCCGACGGTGACATGAATTCGCCGGCGACAACGACTGCGGGGCGATCAGGAAACTCGTCCAGCGCCCCGATGAATGCCTCGAGCAACGGCCTGCCGTCGCCCCCTCCTCCGACTGTCGCGAGGAAAAAGCCCGCGTCCACTCCCAGCTCGCGACGCACCGTTTCAGGATCGCTGCGCGCCAGTCCGGACTCGGTGACGTAGCCGCAATAGGAGAGTCGATCGGCAACCGTATCTGAAAGTCCGTAAGCCTCAACCGCATCCAGAACTTCGCGCACGCCGTACACGAGCACCTTGTCGTAGTAGCGCTCGATGATTCCGTAGATTCCGTCGCGCTCCCAGTCGCGCTGGACTTTCTTCGGCGGGTCAACGACGTCGCGCAGGCCGAGCACCGTTTTCGTCGGGCGGTGCCGGAGCTCGCGAAGTGTCGGAAGCAGCTCGAGTCGCGTCCCGAGCGGAAAGTTGTCCACGAGCAGAACGTCGGCGCCGAACAGATCGAGGGCGCACCGCGTCAGCTCGCCTCGCATTGAAGCCAGCTCGGCTACGCCGATACCGAGCGTCGGCGGCTGGGTGCCTTCAGTTCCCGACGTGACGATCGTCGGGATCTTGATCGTGTCTGCATTGGGTGGAAGCTCACGAAGCAGGTGCGTCGCCGGAGAGCCGGTAATCAGCAGGAGAGCGGAGCCGGGTTCCTTCTCCGCCAGCGCCTGGAGAATGCGCGAGCTTCTCCGCACGTGTCCGACGCCGTACGCGTCGTGCGTGAAGACTGCAATGCGTGGAGCGCGAGAGGGCATCGCGCTACGCTGAAGCTTCTAGAAGCCAGTCATCCGGCGGCTCGGATTTCCCGGCCTCCAATGAGACCGGTTCGAGCACTTGCTGCAGATATCTGCCTGCACGCTCGAGACCTTTCATGTCCATGCGATGCCGGACGCGCGCGGCTGGGGAAGGGCGCTCGAGCCATTCCGATATCGCGGCGGGAGAGAGGCTTTCGGGGTCCAGCCATTCGATCAGGCCGAGGTCCGCCAATCTCCGCGCACGGATGAGCTGTTCGCGGCGAGGAGCAATCCGCGGGATGATCAGCGCATGCTTGTCTTGCGAGACGACTTCGCAGACGCTGTTGTATCCACCCATCGTTATGACCCTGTCGGCCAGTGAGAGCAGCGCCGCCGGCTCACTGATCAGGTCGAGAACGTGGAACTGCGCCGGCCGCCGGCTCGCGCGGCGGCAGAGCGCCTCACGCTCCCTCGCCGGCATGAACGGCCCGGTGAGGAGAACACCGACATAGTCCTTTGGCATTTCAGAATCGACGAACGCCTGGGCGATGCGCATTCCGTCCTGTCCGCCACCCACCGTGCACAGAACAAAGCGGGCACTGTCGAGCAGTTTCACCGCGAGTGTGTCCGCGTCCCCGGCTCCCTGGGTATCCGGGGAAGGAGCCGGATTCAGGTAGCCGGTGAACCGCGCCTTTCGTGCGACAGTCTTCGGAAACTCGTACTCGGAGAGCAGGTCGAAAACGGCGGGATCCCCGTAGATCCAGATCCCGTCGTAGAACTGCTCGATCATCTCATGATTTCCCGCACGTGCCCATTCAGACCGAACCGTTTCCGGCTCCTCGAGGATGTCGCGCAATCCGAGGATCAGCCGCGTCCCGCGCTCCTTGAGCATTTCCAGGCATGGGGCGAGCTCGCCGAGGGCGCCGCGCGGGAGGTGATCGACGATCAGGACGTCCGGCGAAAACTGAGAGAGGGCGGAGGTGATGACGTCGCGCCGCAGGCGAATGAGCTCGTGAAGACCGATCCGGAGGCGCCGCGGCGAACAATTGCCGTCGGCATCCTTTCGCAGCGCCGGAAGGCTAAGGCAGTCGACGTTGTCGGGGAAATCGAAGATGCCTGCTTCGCGCGCCTCAGTGAGCATGAGGAATGATCCAGCCGGGTACCTCGCGGCGAATCTGCGGACGAGGAGGAGATTCCTCCGCATATGGCCCAGGCCAACCATGCCGGGCGAATACAACGCGATTCTAGGATTCAGCTTACTGCTCCCGCCACTTCGGCTCTCGGTGCTTTGCCCCTCCGGTGCACCAAGCCCGCGAGCAGCGCTGCTTGTTCCGACGCTAGAGCATCCCAGTTACACGCGGAGACTCTGCGTCATTCTGTTGATTGTTACCACTTCGTGACTGTAACGCTGCACAGCACATGCCGTAACGGGCTTGCGGACGCCCGTGTCACATCACAAATATTAGAGTGCTGAAGTTTCCAACAAAATATCGTTGCGTATTGCCCGTGCGGCCTCTTATCGTACTTTGGCTGCCCGGCCAGTCAGTCCTCTAACCCCAACTCCAATGGCTGCACGCTCTATAGCTAGCGCGACGATCTCCTTCGGCCTCGTCTCGGTTCCAGTCAACGTCTACTCGTCTTCCGAGTCGAAGTCGAGCGTCTCCTTCAACATGCTGCACAAGGACTGCGGCGGCCGGTTGAAGCAGCACTACACATGCACGAAGGACAACGAGGTCGTAACCCGCGACAATACGGTGAAAGGGTACGAGTTCGCCAAGGATCAGTACGTGATCCTGACGCCCGAAGAGCTGAAGGCACTCGAGGAGAAGGCAACGAGCACCATCGACATCGTCGAGTTCGTTCCGATGACGGAGGTGGACCGGGTCTACCTCGACAAGGTGTACTATCTCGGGCCGGACAAGGGTGGCGATCGCGCCTACCGGCTGCTCGTCGAAGCGTTGAAGACGAGCGGGAAAGCAGCGCTGGGTCAGTACGCCGCGCGGGGACAGCAGCATCTCGTCCTCCTTCGGGCGCGCGATGGCGTTCTCGTGATGGAACAGCTTCACTACGCTGACGAAATTCGTCCGCCGAGTGAAGTTCCCGTTCCGAACGGCGATGTGAAAGACGCCGAGCTGAAGCTGGCGATGATGCTGATCGATCAGACTGCGAACGAGTCCTTCGAGCCGACCAAGTACAAGGACACGGTGCGCGAGCGGGTTCTGGAGACGATTCAGCGCAAGGTGGAGGGTCAGGACATCACATCCGAGGTCGCGCCCAGCAATGGAGGCGACAAGATCCTCGACCTCATGGAAGCGCTGAAGGCGAGCCTTGCCAAAAAGGCCACACCCGAAAAATCGGAGCGCAGAAAGCAGAAGGCCTCGTGAAGGTCCTTGCTGGGACTAGCGGCTACTCGTTCAAGGAGTGGAAAGGAACGTTCTATCCGGCCGACCTCAAGTCAGCCCAGCTGCTCGGCTTTTACGCTTCGAAGTTTCCGACGCTCGAGATCAACAACACCTTCTACCGGCTGCCGAAGGAGCACGTCCTGCTCGAGTGGGCGTCGCAGGTGCCCGAGCAGTTCACGTTCTCGCTGAAGGCGAGCCAGAGGATCACGCATCACACGCGGCTCAAATCGGAATCCGAGTCGCTCGTCCGGTTTCTTCTCAAGAACACATCCGTGCTCGGCGAAAGGCTCGGGCCGATTCTCTTTCAGCTTCCGCCGAACCTGAAGAAGGACGTCGAGCGGCTGAAGAATTTTCTCAGCTACCTCCCTGCCGAGCGGAAATACGCGTTCGAGTTCCGGCACGAGAGCTGGTTCGACGACGAGGTGTTCGCGGTGATGCGGGACCGCGATATCGCGATGTGCGTCGCCGAGCAGGCCGAGTTCAAGTGTCCGGTGGTTTGCACGGCGTCGTGGGGCTACTTGCGGCTTCACAAGCTCGACTATGACCAGAGCGCGCTTGAAGAGTGGGCGAAGTGTGTCACGTCACAGGGCTGGAAGGAGGCATTCGTGTACTTCAAGCACGACGAGGGCGTCGGCTCGGGGCCACCGGCGGTCGAGGCTTTCGTCAAGGCGGGACAGGCGTGAAAGGCCGGCATCTATGACGAAGGTTCAAAGAGATTCGGCGGATTATCCGGATTGAGTCTTACCGGCTTAAGCCTGGTGCCCACACCCGACCGTTTCTCTTTTTGTTTTGACAACAACACAACTCGACATGCTGAGTGGCGTTTCGCCTGCCTTGGCGCCAGCTCGGAGACACTCCGGATAATCAGTCGAATCTCTTCGAACCCTCCGTCACCGATGCCGAAAAAGCACCAACTCATGTCACAAATTTTTTTGTAGCCGGACCGGGTTGAAAGTTCGAAAACGGCACGGTGTCTGCGGCATTCTCCTCTGATTCACCAATAAGGAGGGAAGATGGCGAACATTGAAAACCGCAAGGAAACGGACCTGGGAACGACGCCCAGCGGCACGTTTTCGGGGGACTGGAATCGCGACCGCGGATGGTGGCGTGAGAACTTCAGGAATCGCCCCTACGCAATGGCGGACCGCACTTTCGAGGACTACGAGCCTGGATACCGGTACGCGTACCAGTCGTATGGTCTCTACCGGGGCCGGAACTTCACCGACGTCGAGCCCGATCTTCGCAGCGGGTGGAATGCGTTCGAGGGACGCGGCAAGTCCACGTGGGAGAACGTCAAGGACTCCGTTCGCGATGCGTGGGACAAGCTGACCGGCAAGGAGACAGGGATCTAAACGGCAGCAGCAACTCAGAAAACCACAGAGCCGAGATCTCAGAGGCATGGTCAGCGAGTTTCGATGTTACTCTCGCAACTCGCCGACTACGCTTCCGGGATCGCGGATCTGTGATTTTCTGAGTTGATTTTGCAGTTGATCTCGTAGTGAATCGCCCCTGACGCACCCCGACAATCGTCGCGCAGATTTATTCGCATGCGAACAATCATGCGCGCCAGCGTGGCGGGACTCATTCTCGTCAACGCTTTTCCCGCGGCCGCTCAAGCACCCGACCCCGAGCTCTGGCGTCAGGTCGAGATCATCCGCACTGCTCACGGCGTGCCGCACATCCGCGCGGAAAACCTTCGCGCCGCCGGCTACGCGCTGGGGTGGCTCCAGCTGGAGGACTACGGACCGCGCGCCGCATTGATGGCTCTGCGGGCCCGCGGCGAGATGGCCAGAGTCTTCGGCCTCGACAGCATCGAATCGGATTTCGAAGACCGCCGCAACCGCAGCCGGACAGCCGCTACGTACCCTCGTCTCGAGCAGGCAACGCGCGACGTGTACGAGGGCTTCGCCGCGGGAATGAATCGCTACATCGCCCTGCGCGCGGAGGAGTTTCCGGCGGGGATGCCGGCAAACTTCACGGGGCACGATGTCGCGGCGAGGGACATGGGCGGCGCCGCGAGCGGGGGCGACGCGATCGACAGGTTTCTCGCGCGTCTGAAACCGCCATCACGACGCGACACGACGAGACAACCAGATGGTGAGGGCGACGCCCGGAGTGCGGAGGTAATCGGCTCCAACGCGTGGGCGTTCGCGCCCTCGCGCACGAAATCAGGCAAGGCCATCCTCCTTCGCAATCCACACCTCCAGTGGACGGCCGGATACTACGAAGCGCACATCACTGTGCCCAAAGTCCTCGACTTCTATGGCGACTTTCGCATCGGCGGTCCGTTCAGCCAGGTAGGTGGCTTCAACCGCTTCCTCGGCTTCGCGACGACGAACAGTCAGGCCGACCTCGACGAGTTCTACGCTCTCGACGTCGATCCCGCGAAGACCGATCACTATCTCTTCGACGGAGCTTCGATCCCGGTTACGCGCGAGCTCATCACCGTCGAGTTCAAAAACGGCGACGGTATCGGAACAGAATCGCGTGAGCTGTGGTCGACGCAGCTCGGTCCGGTGATTTATCGCGGCAACGGCAAGATCTACATCGTCAAGGCCGCAACCGAAGGAGAGTTTCGCGCCGGTGAGCAGATGCTGCACATGATGCGCGCGACTTCGCTGGCTCAATGGAAGGATGCGATGCGGCTACGCGCGCGTCCGACGTCGAACTTCACTTACGCCGACGGGGCGGGGAACATCTTCTATCTATGGAATGCGTCGTTGCCGGCGCTTCCACATGCGCCCGGTGGTGATACCATCGCTTTCCCGGCGCGAGGGATGCGGGACGTGTGGACGCGGTACGTCCCCTTCGATTCGCTCACGCAGGTTCTGAATCCAAAGGGCGGGTACATCCATAACGAGAACGCCTCGCCGCATTTCACCAACATTCGCGGCCGCATCGATACGACGAATGCGTACCCGAATTTCGAGAAGCCGCGCCTTTCGCTTCGCAGCCAGCTCGGCCTCGAGCTGGTCGGCGGCGACAACAAGGTGTCGCTCGAAGACGTCATCAGGATGAAGCACAATTACAGAATGCTCCTCGCCGACCGTGTGAAGCCGGACCTCATCGCGGCGGTGAGGGCGACCAACCCGACGGGAGACGTCGCTTCAGCGCTCGTGATGCTCGAGAAGTGGAACAACACCGGCGCGGCCGAGAGTCGAGGCTCGACACTGTTCGAGGTCTGGTGGCAGCGGTACTCGTCGCGGCCGGGCAGCAACGCTCAGGAGCGGCGTGTTCCGGATTCGCTTCTGTTTTCGACGGTGTGGACTGCCGCCCAGCCGACTACCACGCCGCGAGGGCTCGCGGATCCGACCCGTGCAGCACAGTCATTCGCGTGGGCTGTAGCGGAGACGACGCTTCTGTATGGAAGCTGGGACAAGGAGTGGGGTGAGGTGCATCGTGTTCGACACGGCAGCGTCGACGTGCCGGTCGGCGGATGCGCCCTCGGCTGTTTTCGAGTGCTTGGCTTCACGCGCGCTCCCGACGGCAAGCTCGTTGCGAGCGGAGGCGATGGCTGGGTGCTGGCCGTCGAGTTTGCCGACGTCCCGCGCGCGTACTCGGTGCTCGCCTACGGCGAGAGCGCGAAACCCGAGTCACCGTGGCACGCGAGCCAGGCAGCGATGTTCGCGAAAGGCGAGATGAAGAAGGTCGCGTTTACCGTGCGCGATGTCGATGCGAGCGCGGTCGCGCGATATCGACCTGGCGAGAAGCGCTGAGGAGGCTCTTAGAACTAAAATCGGGATCATAGGGTCGGGAATCGTCGGACAGACGCTCGGGCCAATGCTCGCAGCCCCGTGTGGGTGCGCCTCTACGCTGCTCTGGGAACGCCGATGTTCAACTTCAGGATTGCTCGTTAGATCCTTGGTGCGCTGACGAGGAGCTAGCCCGGGAGTTGCGGACGAATCGCGGCTCCGGGCGGGAACCAGAAAGAAAAATCGTAAACCTTGTCGATTTCTCTCCCGGTCGTTCGACGTACTTGTAGAGACCAGGTAGAGCGGGTTGAAGCCAGGTCCGAAACCCGAAACCGAACAGGAGATACGACAATGCGGTTCCTAGTGCTGGTGAAGGCGAACGCGGAGAGTGAAGCCGGCGTTCTGCCCGACGAGAAGATGCTGACCGAGATGGGGAAGTTCAACGAGGAGCTGGTCAAGGCCGGCGTGATGCTCGCGGGCGAGGGGCTTCAGACGAGCTCGAAGGGCGTGCGAGTGAAGTTCGACGGCAGGAAGCGCACGGTTACCGACGGTCCGTTCGCCGAAACGAAGGAGCTCGTCGCCGGGTTCTGGATGTGGCAGGTGAAGTCGAAGGAGGAAGCGATCGAGTGGCTGAAGCGCGCGCCGTTCCATGGAGGAGAGGAAGTCGAGATCCGACAGATTTTTGAATCGGAGGACTTCGGAGAGGCATTCACGCCCGAACTGCGGGAGCAGGAGGAGCGGCTGCGCCAGCAGGCCGCGTCCAACGCTCAGCGATAACGGAACAGGCTGCGTAGAAGGTCGCTGCCGCGGCCGCCTTTCACCGAAGAGGAGACAGAAGCGGTTGCGAATCGGGTGTATGACCATCTGTGGCAGAGAAGTGCCGGCGGACGGGATCTGCGCGTAGCCTAAACCGTCCATGAAATCGATGGCATCCTGGCCGCTGCTCCCGTAAGGCCGCCCTTCCCGTCTTGCGTTGGATAGCTAATACGCTATCATGATAGCATGAACGCTATCAAGGACTGGGTGCCGCTGCTTCAAGAGGCGAGAACACGAGCCGCCCTCACCCAACGCGAGCTCGCCCGCCGGGCCGGAACCGCGCAGTCCGTCGTCGCCCGGGTCGAGCGCGGCCAGACCAGCCCCACGCTCGAGACCCTGGCGCGGCTGCTGGCAGCGACCGGCTTCAACCTCGACGTCGAGCTCGTTCCCCGACCCACCGCTGATCCGCTGATCGAAGCTTTCAAACGCGATATCGACCGGTCGTTGCTGCGCCGAAACCTCGAAAAAACCGTAGACGAACGAGTGAGATCGCTCCAGGCGCTCGCTCGCCTCGCCGAGGAAGCCAATCGCGCCGGACGAGTCGCTCGAAAGAAACGATGACCGATTTCGCCCGGCTGCTTGGCGCTCTCCATAAGACTGGCGTCGAGCACATCATCATCGGCGGCGTGGCAGCGACAGTCCACGGCTCCAGCCGCCTCACGCAGGACGTCGACGTCTGTTACGCCAGAACCGACTCCAATCTCGATCGCATCGTCCGCGCGCTGCGTCCGCTCAAGCCCTACCTGCGTGGCGCCCCGCGCGGCCTTCCGTTCCAGTGGTCGGCCGCAACGCTGCGAGCGGGTCTGAATTTCACCCTCACCACAACTGCCGGCGACATTGATCTGTTTGGCGAAGTGACTGGCGGCGGGCGTTACAACGATCTGCTCGCTCACACAATCGACGTCACACTCTTCACGCATCGCACCAGGTGTCTGAACCTGGACTGGCTGATCGCCACCAAGCGCGCCGCGGGGCGCCCGCGCGACCTCGAAGCGATCGCCGAGCTCGAGGCGCTGCGCGAGGAGATCGGAGGGATTGGACCCTGAGCATCATTTGACGGAAGGGGAACCTACCCCCGCTTCGGCGGAGGCACTCCGGTCTCAGCCCGCTGGCCCGCTGGCCCGCTGGCCCGCTGGCCCGCTCACTTTCTGGCGATCACTCCCCTGTCCACGACGTTCCCAGAGCGACTGATCGCCAGATAGTACATCTCCTTGTCGGTGATCTCGGCCAGCAGGAACGAGCGATCCCTGTCGAAAGTGGCATCTGTCAGCGGACCCTGGCGCGTGTCGCCGGCGCGCAGCTTTGCCGCTCCGCCAACCGTGAAGTGGTAGATGCCCTTCTGTGGCTTGAGCCGTTCGTATACATGCTCGTGGCCGGCAAACACCACCTGCACGCCATGCTTGACGAATAGAGGCTCGAGGATGGCGGGAAGCTCGACTTCCGGACCACGGCGCGCCGTGGTGTAAAGCGGATGGTGGAAGTACGCGATCTTCCAGTCGGAGCCCGACGATGCCAGCTCTCTCTCCAGCCATTTTCGCTGCTCGACGTCGAGATAGTTGCTGTCGATGACGAAGAATCGCACGTTCCCTTTCTTGAAGGTGCGATAGCGGGCGCCGTCCAGATTGTAAGGCTTGAAGTAACGCTGGTTGGGATCGTCGTGATTGCCGAGGGCAGCGTGGAACTCCACCTTCGCGTCAAGCAGCGCCTTGTACGGCTTGATGAACTTCTTGTCGAAATCCTGAGGCCGCTCCCGCCCGTAGATGTTGTCGCCGAGCATGATGGCAAAGGTGAACGGAAACCGCTGGCGGTACCGCTCCATCTGCGCGCCCACTTCGTATTGTGGCGTGTCGCCGGTGCCTCCGTCGCCCATCACGAGAAATCGTACTGATCCAGGCCGCAGCGGAAGGTCCGGCTGTTGAGCCTGCGGAGCCGGTTGCGCCTGTTGCGCCTGTTGCGCCTGCTGCGCCTGTTGCGCCTGCTGCGCCTGTTGCGCCTCGAGAGACGCCGGCCAGCAGATGGCCATGACGACGACAAGGCGGATGAGTGGCGTCACGATGGTCAGCCTCCTGTTGGAACCGCGTTGGGCATGAAATCGAGTATCAGGTTCGCTTCGATGTCCCGCAGAAGGAGATAGTCCTGGGCGATGCGATATTCGACCTCCTTCGGCAGCTGGGGCAGCAATGGCAGCAGCGCCGGAGGGAATGTCGCAAGCGGATACGACGTCGGGTAAATCTGATTCACTGTTGGGACGAAATCCGGAAGCTCCTCCTGCTGATCTTCGCGGGTTTCCTGCACCGGCTCGGAGCGGCGGCTGTACTCCTCTTTGATAAGCGTGGCAAGGACGGTCGCCACTTCGGGCGTGAAGATGTCGCCTTGTTTCGCTCCGGACCGCTTGGCGATTATCGCGTTCCCAAGCGCGGCCGCGCGGACGGTAATCTCCGCCTGGCTATTCGTCGGATCGAGCTCGCCGACGGAGTCGGCGAGCTGGTTCCGGAGCGCGACATATGCGTCGACCCGCTTACCGAAATCTGCGAACACCGCCGCAGCGGGATCGACGCGCGACGGCTCCCGCTCGTTACAGGCGGTGCCGGAGGCTAGCAAAGCGCCCGCGATACCGAGTAGCGTGAGCCCGCGGCGCTGGTGTGTTAGTGACACGCTCTTCCTCCGTTAAAGGGAAGGTCAAAGGCCGATCCGCATCGTATCGCAATAGACGGCACTCTGCCAGTTCGGTGCCCGGAAGACCCGAATTCCGGGCATCCCTGTCGGAAGCCTCAAAGGGGATACCGGCGGTTTAGCTTTCAGTGAAACTCACGGCACGCGAAATTCGTCCGACCATTGTGACCCCTCCTTATCGCGTCCGTCACACCGCCGAACACGGCGTCCTGGTGAGAACTCTCCCCGAGGATCTCATCCCGGAGCTGAGCCGAGTCGTGGCCTGGTGGACGACCGAAAAACGCGAGGGGGAATGGGTTGTCCCTCGGGAGTTCAAGGCGTTCGCGTGCATGGGGACTGTCGAGCTCGACCTCACCTACGCACGAATGGGCGCGGGGATCAGCGACATGGAGCTCAACGGCTTCATGGCGAATATCGAAGTGACGGTTCCCGCCGACATCCGCGTTGAGTGTGACGGCGACGGGATGCTCGGCAATTTCGACGTCAAGCGCATCGGGAATGCCGATCCGCCCCCCGATGCACCCGTCCTCAGAATCTCGGGAACGGCCTATGTGGGCTCGATTACGATCAAGATCGTCGATCCCAATGCGCCCGGGTGGGCGGAGAGGCTGAAGGCCCGGTGGGAGTCTCTCAAAGTCAAAGCAAGCGTGTAAGGAGACCGGCGCCCTGTGCAACGGGCTTGCATCGGGGAATGAAGATGGTGTGATTGGAAATCGTGACCGTTTCCGATGCGCACCGCGCCATCGACGCCGTGTGGAGAATCGAGTCCGCGAAGCTCATCGCGGGTCTCACGCGGATCGTGCACGACGTTGGTCTCGCCGAGGACCTCGCTCAGGACGCACTCGTCGCTGCCCTCGAGAAATGGCCCGCCTCTGGCGTTCCCGACAACCCCGGCGCCTGGCTCATGGCGACGGCGAAGCACCGCGCGATCGATGCGCTGCGCCGGAACAAGTTGCTCGACAGGAAGCACGAACAGATCGGCGTTGAGCTCGAGGCTGAGCAGGCGATGGGGGTGCCCGACCTCGACGCCGCGATCGACGATAACGTCGGCGACGATCTCATCCGTCTCGTTTTCATATCGTGTCATCCGATTCTCTCGACCGAGGCCCGTGCTGCGCTCACGCTGCGTTTGCTCGGCGGCCTCACCACCGATGAGATCGCGCGTGCATTCCTCGTCCCCGAGCCGACAATCGCGCAACGAATCGTTCGCGCCAAGCGGACGCTTTCCGATGCACAGGTTCCCTTCGAGGTCCCGCGTGGCGGGGAGCTCGATGCGCGTCTCTCCTCGGTGCTGGAGGTTGTGTATCGCATTTTCAACGAGGGATACTCGGCGACCGCGGGTGACGACTGGATGCGCCCCGCGCTCTGCGAGGACGCGTTACGACTCGGGCGCATACTAGCCGGGCTCGCGCCGCTGGAGCCGGAGGTGCATGGGCTCGTTGCGCTGATGGAGATTCAGGCGTCGCGGATCCGCGCGCGCACCGGGCGGAGGGGAGAACCCATACTGCTGCTCGATCAGGATCGAGCGCGTTGGGACTACGTGCTCATTGGGCGCGGACTTGCCGCGCTCGAGCGAGCGGAGATTCTGGGCGGCAGGCTCGGGCCGTATGGATTGCAGGCGGCGATCGCCGCCTGTCACGCGCGAGCCAGAAAGGCGGACGAAACCGATTGGGAACGGATCGCATCCCTGTACGATGAGCTTCTGAGGCTCACTCCATCGCCTGTGATCGAGCTCAACCGGGCGATGGCGGTGGCGATGGCGTTCGGCCCGGCGGCGGGACTCGAGCTCGTGGAGCCGCTCGAGTCGGAGCCCTCACTCAGGAAATACCATTTACTGCCCAGCGTGCGGGGAGATCTCCTGTCGAAGCTCGGGAGGCTGGATGAGGCGCGCAAGGAATTCGAGCGCGCTGCATCGCTCACGCGAAATGAGCGTAAGCGTGAGCTTCTGCTCGAGAGGGCGCGTGCGTGCGGCTTGGCGGATGTTCCCGCCGCATGAGCAACAACGGGCAGAATGGCGATTCGGACCTCGATGCCGATTTTCCTCTCGGAGATGGCACCGTGGATACGACGGCCGATGTCGTCTGTCCTTACTGCGGCGAGACTGTGACGATCGCCGTCGATCCCGGCGGCGGCCCCGTGCAGGAGTACGTCGAGGACTGCGAGGTCTGCTGTAATCCATGGGCGGTGAAGGTGCGGTTCGTCGATGGAGTGCCGGAGGTTCTTATCGCTCCCGTCGACGAGTGAGGGTCTTCCTCTAAAACACCGGGTTATGCGGCCGCCGTCGATCTCTCGAGTCCCGGCATGGTAAAGCCGGCATGCACGAGATCCTCGAGCAGTGAAGTGTTCTGTTCTGCCGAAAGCTCGACGAGCGGGGGACGTACGACCGCCCAGTCCGCATCGCCGGTGTAGCTGGCGATCGCGGCTTTGAGCGCGGGGATCATTGGATATTTCGCGAAGACACCACGAATCTCATTGAGCGCCGACTGCTGTTCGTCTGCATCGGCCGCCTGCCATGTGGCGAAGAGCCGCGCAATGGCGGCCGGGTTCACATTCGCCGTGGCGCTGATGCAGCCCGCTCCCCCATTCCGTAGCCCCTGGAGCAGGAAGGTCTCGCTTCCCGGAAAGACGTCGAAAGCTTGCTTGCCGAAGTTGTCGAGATACGCCTTCGTGTTGCTCCAATCGCCCGAGGAATCCTTGACGCCCGCGATGATCTCCGGATACGCCTCGAGCAGTCGCTCGATCAATGGAACCGTGATCGCGACCTGTGAAACCGGCGGGATGTTATAGAGGTAGATGCGCAGGCGATTGTCGCCGACGCGCTCGATCACCTCGGCGAAGCTTCGGAAGAGTCCCTCCTCGCTCACGCCTTTGTAGTAGAACGGTGGGAGCATCAGCACTCCCGCGCAGCCGACTTTCGTCGCATGTGCCGTGAGCCGAACCGAGTCCGTCAGCGCGCAACAACCGGTGCCCGGCATCATGCGCGCCGGGTCCACTTCGCTGTCAACGAGTCGGTCGAGGAGCTCGATTTTCTCGTCGACCGCCAGCGAATTCGCCTCGGAATTCGTCCCGAATACAGCCAGGCCGACATTCTGCGACAGCAGCCAGCGGCAATGCCTGGCCAACCGCTCCGGATCGGGGGAAAGATCCGCGTTGAAAGGGGTGACGACCGGTGCCAGGACGCCCGTGATGCGCGCTCTTGTGTTCACGCTCTGCTTTCGATCATCTATGGGCTCGTAACCATCTGTGGTGGAAATATTCGGTGAGGACTGATCAACTGCGCAAGCGGTTGACAGCATTTGCCGTCTGGTGTATTATACCATATGGTTAAATACGCTACGGGCGATCGGCGGCTCTCAGTGGAACGACTGAACCTCGCGTTCGGCGCTCTAGCCGATCCGACACGGCGGGCGATCCTCTCCGGGCTTGCTTCCGGCGAAGCTTCTGTGTCCGATCTGGCGAGACCGTTCAAAATGAGCCTTCCTGCCGTCTCGAAGCATCTCAAGGTCCTGCAGCGCGCGGGGCTCGTCACGCAGGGGCGCGAGGCGCAGTGGCGGCCGTGCCGGCTCGAGGCCGCACCGCTGAAGGAGGTCGCCGACTGGGTGGAGCGTTATCGCGTTTACTGGGAGCAGAGCTTCGACAGTCTCGAAGACTATCTACTGAACGTCCAATCAAAGGAGAAGAAACGTGGCCGAAAGAAATAGCGACACAGTGACAGCGAACGATCGAGAGCTCGTCATCACCCGCGTGTTCGATGCGCCACGCGATCTCGTGTGGAAGGCCTGGACGGAGCCTGAGCGAATCAAGCAGTGGTCGGCTCCGAAGGGCTTCACGATTCCCGTGGCCGAGGGTGAGCTCAGGCCCGGTGGCGCGTGGAAGTCCTGCATGCGGAAGCCTGACGGGACTGACTTATGGCTTGCCGGCGTGTATCGCGAGATAGAGGAGCCGAAGCGGCTCGTGTTCACGCACGCGTGGCTGGATGAGCACGGGGATCCCGGCCCGGAAACTGTCGTCACGGTGACTCTCGTCGAGCGCGGGGGGAAAACGGAGATGACGTTCCGTCAATCCGGTTTCGATTCAGCGGATTCGCGCGACGGTCACGCCGGCGGCTGGAACGAATGCTTCGATCGGCTGGACGAGCTGCTCGCGCGCAGGTAATCGTCGCGGACCCGGACGTCTGACCTCAGGTGCCTAATGGCAACATTGCCATTAGGCACGCGAGAAAAGGGTGCGGAGCGGCGCGAATAGTGCGGCAATTCGTTCCGTCCCGCGCTGACGCAGAACACCATGACAAACTGCATCCACCTCGATTCGATTCGTCCCGTTCAGCCGCGAACGCCGCAGGGTTGCGAGGAATGTCTCAAGACGGGGTTGACCTGGGTTCACCTTCGCCTCTGCATGACCTGTGGCCACGTCGGATGCTGCGATAATTCTCAGGGCAGGCACGCCACGGCGCATTTTCACGCGAGCGCCCACCCGATCATTCGGAGCTTCGAGCCGGGGGAAGACTGGGCGTGGTGCTACGTGGACGAGCTGTTCATCGAGCCCGCACCCATGCCTGCCTAACAAACCCGCCACCTCGCTTCCGCCGATCAACCAGACTGAAGGCGCAGGCGCTCCGGAAGGGTGTTTGACGACGGCGCGGATCGCGCGGCGCCGTCGCGGTCCCGCAAGTACTCTAAAATCCCGTCGTGACTGAGAACCGGAGCGTTCGCGGAGCACCCGGGCTGATGTTGTTATTGTTGTTTGCCGTGGGGTAGTAGCGCGCGTTGAACACGTTCTCGACGTTGATCTGCGCGCGCAGGTTGCGACCGAAAGCATAGTAAGCCGCGCCGTCGAGCTTCGTAAACGCGGGCAGCGTAACCGTGTTGTCGATTGCCGCGAACGATTTGCTCTGGTGAATGATTCCGGCGCCGAGTGCCACGCGGTCGGTCAGTCTCACGCGGTTCCACAGCGACGTCGCGGCTCGCGGAACGAGTGGTACCCGCGCTCCGCGTGGCGCAGCGGTCGTAGCGCTGCTGATGAACGCGTTCTGCCAGGAGTACCCGCCTGCGACTTCCCAGGCCTGTGTAAGCTCACCACGCAAGTCGAGCTCGAATCCATTCGTCCGCTGGCTACCCGTCTGAAGTATCCGCGCCGGGTCCGTGGGATCGTTCGCCCGAGTGTTGTCGCGATCGAGGCGATATGCTGCGGCTGAGAATGCGAGGCGATCGCTCACGTCCCATTTCAGGCCGGTCTCATAATTGACGAAGCGCTCCGGCTCGAGCGCCCGCGTCACCTCTGTGAGCGCCGAGAACTGATCACCCGAGCTCGGGAGGTACGAAACGCTGGCGGAGCTGTACAGTGAGATTGGCGCACGAGGCTTGTAAACAAGTCCGACGCGCGGGGAGATCATCCCGTCCTGACGGCTGAGCGAGCTGTCATCGCGGTTGTTCTGAAAGTCGATGTCGAAGCTCTCGTATCTGAGTCCTGCGACAATCTGCCATCGCTGCGAGAGGCGTATCTGATCCTGTCCATAGAGTGACAGAACGGTATTGTCGACGTGATTGTCGGCGTCGGTCGCGCTCTGCCTGAACTCCAGCGGCGCGGATATTGTCGGGCTCGATACGGGCATCGACGTCGCCGTTGCCGTGCCGTTGAAGTATCCCGTGCGCCGGAAATTGTCGGTCGATTGCCTTCCTGCCTCGGCACCGAGCACCATCGTGTGGTTGATGCGGCCCGTGAACACCGGCAGCACCGCGTCGGCCTGCGTGAAGAAATTTCTACGCGTCGTCGCATTGTCGTACGCCGAGATGCTGACCGTGGTGCCGGTCGCACTCACTGCGCCGGGGAAAACGTTGCTGTAGAACTTGTCGTACCCGGCGAACCGAGTCCGGCTCGTGAGGATCACGCCGGCCGGCGCTTGATGCGTGATCGTAGCGGTTGCAGCGTTTACTCTGGCGTCCGAGTGGCTCGCCCGCGGGTCTCCGAAGAACGTCGAGCGGTTTGCCTCGAAAGGGCGACCCTCGAACGACGGAATTCCGCGATCCGCCGTCCGATGATCCTGGAAATGCTCGTATCCGACGGCGACACTCGTGTTCGGTCCGCTGAAACTGAGCGTGGGATTCACTCCGTAGCGCTCGAGATCGACGCCGTTCCGAAACGACCGGGATGACTGATACATGCTCGTCAGGCGGGTAGCCATCGAGGGGGACAACGCCTGGCCGAGATCGGCCGAGAAGCGCCTGTGGTCGTACGCTCCGACTTCGGCGCTCACGTCCCGCACCGTGTTGAAGTCGGCCTGCTTCATCACACGGTTGATGACTCCGCCGCCGCCGCCTCGTCCGAAGATCATCGCATTCGGGCCCTTCAGCGCTTCGACGCTCTCGACGTTGAAGATGTCGCGGAAGTACTGGACGTCGTCACGCACACCGTCGACGTAGAAATCCGCGGTGGAGCTGTTGCCGCGCAGTATCATCTGGTCGCGGTTTCCCTCGCCCTGTCCCGCCGTGATTCCGGGGATATAGCGCGCGACGTCCGCCAGACTCTGCATGCCGCCGTCGCGGATCATCTGGCTCGAGACGACCGACACCGACTGCGGCACGTCGCGAAGAAGCACGGGAGACTTGAGCCCCGACCTGTTGAGTCCCGGGACGTATCTGCCTCGCGTCGCCCTTACCGCGACCGGCTCGAGTTTCTGCGCGCGTCCGGTGTCGGCGGGAGTGACTTCCGGGGGCGCGGTACTATCGGCGGGGTTTTTGGGGGTCTCCTGCGCTGCAGCGGCGGCGGCGAAGGAGACAGTCAATACCAGGCAGGCGACTGAAGCGGTCAATCTCATTTCTGAAGGGCTCGTTGGCGAATCCCGAGCGCATCTTTCGGGATTCGCGCAACGTAAGGATCGACGCGGTCGAGGTCAAGTTGACCGCTCGGCTATCTGAGAGAAGCGCGCCCCACGAGCCGCTCGAGCACTGGATCCCTGTTCGCGAAATACTGGCTCGAGCTGAGCTCGATTTTCAAGTCAGGCTCGATCCACTCGCGTTTGTCGCCGGGGATGTTCTCGTGGTACCGATTCGAGATGCTCACCATCGCGCCGCTCCACGGCAACGCGAGGTTGTTTTCTTCGCCCACGAAGTTTGGCTTCGAGCTGCTCGGCTCGCCGACGAATACGGCGCGTGTGCGCCGGTCGAGCTGCGCGATGAAGTTCTGCGCCGCGGAGAACGTGTTGCGGCCAGTGAGCACGTAAAGCTTTCCCGACGGAACGTCTCGCTCCCATGTAGTGAGCGCGTCGATGATGGGCGGATACAGGTACGAGTTGCCGCCGTTGTTGTGCCTGACATCGAGAATCACGCGGCTTGGCCGCTTAGCGGTAAGCTCCTGCTTGAGCGCCGCGCCTGACTGACTGAGTGGTTCCGTGTCGCCATCCCTCACCTGGTTGAACTGTACGTAAAATGCTCCGTCGGAGAGAGAACTCATCCAGAAATTCTTTTCCACTTGCCGCAACCAGATCGGTGGCGCAGGAGCTCCCGGAAGCCTGGACGCCATGAGCTTAGGCACTCCCTGCATCCTTGGCGGAGGTCCGCTTGCGAACTTCAGCTTGTGCAGGCGTCCCGCACGATCACGAAGCGTGACCGGAATGCTGTCGGATGTTACTCCATCGGCAACCGATTCGATCACGCCGCGGAGATTGAGGAAAGGCGGTCCGATCCAGCGATAGCCGAAACGATTGTCGGCGCTGATTGCGGGCTTCATCCGCTCGAGGATGACCGCCGACGAGGTGTTGCCGATCGATATCAGCTTGCTGCCGATCCATCCCTCGTGGCCGGCGCTGGCGTCGATGACGAAAAGCCCGTCCGAGAACAGATAGAAGCGGAGTGGAATCACGCTTCCGCGAACGCGCTCGGCGCCGAGGGGCAGGACGTACGTGTGACCGTCGCCGACGTGCGCGGCGAGCCGCTGCATCTCGAAAAGCACACGCTCGTCGCTGAACCTCGGAACGTTCCGCGAGAGATCCGCCGCCGCTTTGACCAACGACGCAGGAAGCGGCTTCGATTTGTAGATGTAGTGCTGTTTCCGGAGCTGTTCAAGCCAGAACGCGATGTCGTACCTCCACCCATTCACCCTGTCGGCCGGAACAAGTGGGGCGCCGGGAGTTCGCGTCTTCGGCGTCTGGCTCATCAACAGGGCCGGAACAATCAGGATAGCGGAAGCGGTGATGGTGAACACCGCGCGGGGCAGGGAAGCTGGTGCGAGTAGCCTCATAGGTAATCGTCCTTCCTCTTGTGGCGAGGGTCCGATTTACCTACGGCGTTACATCTCCCGAGGGTTCATTCGAGCCTGACGGGCGATCGCTCATCAGCTCCGCCATCCATCTCGACTCTTCAAAGCTCTCGAGCAGGAGCTTCAAACCAATCGACAGTGGAATCGCGATCAAGGCGCCCAGCGGCCCGAGCAGCCATCCCCAGAAAAGCAGCGAGAGCACCACCATCAGCGGCGAAAGGCCAAGGGTCTGCCCGACAAACCTTGGCTTGATGACGTTGTCCACCAGAAAGTTGATGAGGGTGTAACCGCCCAGAACAATGAAGGCGCGCGCAAACCCGAACTCTATCAACGTGAGAAGCGCGGGCGGGATGAGCGCGATAATGAACCCGATGTTGGGGACGAAGCTCAGGAGAAAGGAGAGAACTCCCCAGAGAAAAGCGAAGTCGACGCCGAGGGCGAGAAGCAGAGCGGTATTGACAACCGCTGCAGCGAGCCCGAACACCGCGTTGATCAGCACGTAGCTCTTGATCCCCTCGCCAAGCTTGTGAAAGCTCTCGAGCACCGGAGGATTCGATGCGAATGCTGAACGAAGCTTGGCGGGAAAGCCGATGGCTTCGAGCATCATGAACGCGATCAGCAGCGCAAGAATGAGCAGATTGCCCGCCGTCTCGGTGAGACGCCGGATGATCCTGACGGCGTACCCAACCAGATTGCCGGGCTGGAAGGTCTCCACCGAAAAGATGCGGCTCGAATCAATCGGAATGATGCGCAGCTTCTCGGTGAGCGTTGCCTGCAATGCGGCGATCTTTGGCTGGTATTCCGGAAGCTTGTCCTGAAGCTGGAGGAGCGAGATCCAGACGAGCGCCACGAGCAATCCGAGCACGACTAATCCAGCGACGATTCCCGCGGTGGCCGCCAGAGTTGGATTGACACCACGTTCGCGCAGCCATTCCGCCGCAGGACTCCAGGCGATCGTAATGACGAGGGCGATCACTACCGGCGCGAGGATCGGCGCGGCTACTCGCATCCCGGCGAGCACAGCGACTGCCGCGGCCGTGGCGAGAAGCATTCGGCCGATGGGTGAGAAGCTCCCGCGATCGGGGGGGGCCATGTGAGGGGGAAGGTAGCCTCACCAGGGGAGGCTGTCACCCTCGACTACGCCCGCGCTGCATTCCAACTTATTCCAATGAAGATTCAGTCGATGTTCGGCACGGCACTGATGCTGCTCGGCGCCTTCGCGTTTCGAGCGAATGCCCAGGCGAGCCCCGCTGACAACGCGCGTGCATGGCGCGAAGCACTCCGCGCCGCCGACGAGACGGCCAGCACCGCCGCATTCAAGACCGGTATCGCCGCAGCGCTTCCTCTTGCAATGACTGACGACGCGGTGCTCCTCTGGGACGCGGCTCCGATTGTATCCGGACGCCCCGGAATCCAGCAGCTGCTCGCTGCACAGCCAGGCGTTCGAGTGAGCTGGCAAGCGCTCAGCATTCTTGTCTCGAGGGATGGGAACTTCGGTGTCACATTCGGCGCGACGTCGCGGTACGGCGATAGCAGTGCGCCTGTGGGCTCCGCGCGATACATCAGCGTCTGGCGACGCGCTGCTCCCACCGGCTGGAGAATGACGGCGCACGCGCAGATAGGACTAGTGAACCCCGACAGCGTGAAAATCCCCGCTGCTCTGCCCGGGACTCTGAGCCCAACCAAGGTTCCGCAAGACCCGTTTGCCGCAGCCGACATCGCATTCGCGCGGATGGCAATCGACAGCGGAGCACCGGCCGCGTTCTACCATTACAGCGCGCCCGACGGAATGACTTTCGCCGGCACAGGCGAGCTCAACATCGGTCCGGAAGCGATTCGCGCCCGCCTCGGGGAAGGCGCCGCTGGAAAAGCGAAATGGGTGTGGCGTCCATTAATCACGATTGCCGCCGCGTCAGGCGAGCTCGGAGCAACCGTGGGCACCGCGGAAATTCAGCTAGGCGCGGGACCGAACGATGTCTTCTTCTCGAAGTACCTGAGTATATGGAAGCGGCAACCTGACGGATCGATCAAGTTCGTCGTCGACGGAGGTAGCGGTCGGCCGCAGAGGCCGTGACCGAATGAAAGCCGTTCGCTTCCTCGCTGTGCTTGGCGCGATTTCGGGAACTTTCCTAGCGCCAGCGGAAGCGAAAGGGCACGAGGGTTGGGGCATCGTGCGCGATGCCAGCGGGCGCATCTACGTCACCGACATTCCGGCAAATACTGTCTGGCGCATCGACGCCGATGGCCGAGCAGTGCCGGTTCGACGTACGACTCACTCACACGCTCTTGCCGTCGGAGCGGACGGTGCGATCTATGGTACGCACGTTCATCTAACCGCGCCGATAAGAAGTGTGTGGCGCCTCGATATGACAGGCCGCTCGACGGCATTCGTTCCGGAAACACGAGGGCTGCCTCTCGACCTGCAGCCGTTTCTGCTCGCCGCTGACGGAGCCATCTACTCAATGAGCCCGCATGAACCCGCACTCCCAGTGGATCAGCGGCGGCTGTTCGTCGTCCGGCGCTCGCCGGCCGGTGTTATCGACACAGTAGCCGGCGGACTGAAAGGACATGCAGACGGAAACGGAAGGAATGTGCGATTCAGCGGCGTCGACGGAATAGCCTGGCTTTCGGACGGCTCACTACTTCTTGTCGATGGCGCGCGACTCCGGCGACTCACACCCGACGGGACCGCTCAGACCCTCACTCCGCCACTAACGGAGTTTCAGTGGGATCAGGATCTGATGGGAGCCAGCGTTGCACCGGACGGGTCAGTGTACGTCGCGGATTTTTCAGGGCAGCGTGTTCTCAGGATCGATGGACCGAACGTGAGCACGGTAACGAGCACTTGCGGGTACTGGGCACCGACAGGCGTGCTTGCAACGGCAGACGGCGCGTACACCCTGGAGCATCCGCGCGCGCCGTTGGGCATCCTCGGCGATCTTGGTATCGGCCCTTACCTTCGCGTTCGCCTGGCACGCCCGGATGGGTCGACGCAAGTGATCACGCGCATCTGGGGCCGTAACACGAAATACGTAGTCGCTTTCGCGGTGGGAGTGGTCGCGCTGATCGTCGGCCTGCGCGCGCGGCGTCGCGCGCGACGACGGTCAGGGTAGAATCCAGTAGGGAAGGCCTCTCCGGCTGGCGCCGCGAAGATTCCTTTCCTGCGCCGCCTTGTTGAGGACGGTCGCGGAGAAGAGATCGTCGAGTATCTGCTTGTTCGCGGCAATGTACGAGTGACCGAGCCAGTCTCCGTCGACCCGCGAAGCATCGATCGTCTCCATTCCTCTCAGTATCGTCAGTGACGGGCCGGCTTGGCCTAATCGCGGTGCGCCGTGCACTTTGCGGGAGGCTTTGAGGGCCTCATCATTTGCCGACGCGTAAAGCGTGACACGCTGCGCCGAACGGCGCAGCCGAGGCGCGATCTGCTCGATGAAGACATCCCGATCGATGTCGGGTGCAGCAAGAATGACGTTGTGAAACATCACCGGACGCGGGCTCTGCGCGATCTGTTCCAATGCCCTCACCAGCCCGCGGCTGCCCATGGAGTGGGCGAGCAGATGAATCTTGCTCGCTCCGCTCTTCGCTGCGACCTGCTCCAGGAACGATCGGAGATTCGGTATGGTTTTCTCGATCGACGCCTCGTCTACCGTGTAGGCCCACGTTTGCGCCTGCGAGGGCCAGCTGTACATGACCGGAACGATTCTCAAGTTGAGATCGAACGCGATTTGAGCGGTTCGGCGCGCCGCATCGTCGAACGAGACATTGAAGCCGTGCACGAACACGAACAGCTCGCGACTATCGACCCCTTTCACCGCTTCCGCGAGGCTGCCGAACATCGCTGCCTGCGAAAGCGGGCGGACCTGGTGAAGCATGACGTGCTTTCGGGGATTGAAGTGGAACTCCAGACGCTTCCACGACGGGGATTCCAGGTCGCCCGGACGATGTCCAGGCGGGATCGACACATCGAGAACTCCGTACTCCAATCGGCCGCGTGCTCGGCCGTAGCGAACGATGTTGCCCGGCAGGCGTGACCTGTCCGTGGCGTAATGCACGCGAAGAGTCGTTACGCTGTCAGCGATCGGACCCTCTCCGCCGGCGAAAATCGGAAGCGGCGGCGGCGGCGGCGGTGGTGGTGCTGGGGCTACGCACTGCGGGCTGTCGGCAGGAATAGACTCGAGTCCGGCGTACTCGCAGCTCGGCCCGGTACGCCCGGAGCCCGTCGCCATACATCCCGCTACGGACGCGCAGGCCAACGTTGGAAGCAACCGGGAGAGGAAAGCAGTCCCAGATTTGAGCGGACGGGAAGTTCGCATCACCGCACCGGTCCGAGATATTTGTCGAGCCAGCTCAGCGACTCCGCAATGAGCTGTGTTCTTGGAACAAAATGCCCGCCTTCATAGAGCACGTAACGCTTTTGATCGGCAGGAGTGCCGAGCAGTCGGAAAAACGGTTTCTGTGACGTCTCCGGCGGGAAGAAGTGATCGTACTTCCCGTTGAGCATGATGACGGGGACTCGAACCCGCGGAAGAAAATTGAGTGGGTCTGCTTCCGGCCGCGGGCGCTCCATCTCGAGTCCGGCCACATAGAGAATAGCTGTCTTGAGGCGAGGCTCGACTGCCGGCATGATCCCGCCCAGGTAGCCGCCCCAGCTGACACCGAAATATCCCAGCTTTTTCGAGTCGATCTCCGGCCGTGTCTCCAGATAATCGATTGAACGCCGGAGATCCTTCGCCCACATCAGGACGTGGTCGCGATAGAAGATCGTCTCGTCGGCGTAATCACTCTTGAGACTGTCGCCGCGCTCATAGGTCCCCTTGTAGATCGGATAGATGACTGCTCTTCCGCTCTTCAGGAAAAAGTCGATCCGGTTGATCTCGAGATTGTTGGTGCTCGACCGCGTGTGAATCGCGTTGGAGCCGGGAAAGTAGACGATCGTCTGATACGGTGGCTTACGTCCCTTCGGAAGGAAAATGTAAGCCGTGACGCGCTCGTTTCCGTACGCGGCCGCGAAGGTGACCTTTTCGCGGGACATGTTCGCGTCGGCATTGTCCCTTTCCTCGACCTTCGCTTCGAGCGGAAGAGGGTCGTAGTCGTAAAGCGTGAGGAAAGTTCTGAACTCCGCGTCCGACACCGGCTTCTCGGCGGAATAATCGCGGTAGGCGCGTGCGACCGGCTGCATCGCAGTGCGAAGGTTGGGCTCGTCCTTCAGGTACTTCACGAGTCGAATCCCGTTTATCACTGAGCGGTCGAACGGCGGCTGAGTGAACGCGTCGTTGAACAGGTATGTCGCATCGCTCCATCCCCCGCCCAGAATGAATCGATTCTGACTGTCACCGTTGAAGCACCATTCGCGGACGTTCCCCGCCATGTCGAACACCCCGAATCCGCTCATGCCGGCTGTAGTTCCTCCGCGCGCGGGGCCCTGACCGGCAAAGTTGCTGCCCGGAACGATGTAGGCGCTGATCGGCAAAGTCGCGGCGCGCGCCCAGTGATACAGAGTAGGGAGAGACTTGCCGGCGAACTTCGCATAAGCGGCGGCCTCGTACCAGCTGATGCCGCCAACCGCGAAGTCCCCCTGGCTGGAAGGAAAATCTCCCGCCTCCCAGGTGGAGGGGCCGGGTCGGCCCGTTTTGTCGATGAAAAGCGCCGTTGCCTCAGCGAAGTTGAGCCGCCGGCCGTCCTTCACGAATTCATGCTCCCAATACTCCGGTTTCGCGTAACCTCCGGCGTCCACGAACGCCTTGTACTGGCGATTGGTGACCTCGTGGCGGTCCATGAGAAAGTCTGAGAGCGCTATCGGCTCGAGCGCATCGAGACCAGGCAGGGCACCCGGGAAGTTTCCGCCGGTGACGCGCACCATTTCCGCATTGGGTGCGTTCGCGGCGTCGAGCACGATCGTGCCCGCGGGTACGACCATCACCCGATTCACCGTTCTATAGCCCGGCATCTCAATGCGGATTCTCGATATCGACGGCTGGCTGGGCAGCCGCACCGTGTCGGTGGGAGTTGTGCCAACCAGTTCCCAATGCGTCGTGTCATTGAAAAGTGCGCGGTAGACCTTCGCACCTGCGGGCTGGGTCAGGAAAACTCCCTTGCGAGTGAACCGCGCCCAGAGTGATCCGAGAACGGAATCACGAGGGTTCACAGCCACGACCTGCATTGCGAGCGCGAACGCGCTGTCGTTCGCGCCAGCTTCGATGTGGCGCTGGATTGCCGGCATTGCTTCGCTGCGCACCCACCGTTCGCGACGCCAATTGGATGTGAGTGCGTAGGCAGCTCCGGCTGCCAGGATTACACCGGCCGCAGCTCCCGCAATAAGGCGTTTGGCATTCGACGATCTGCCATTTGCCGAGCTGCCGCTGGTGAAGGTCCCGGTTGGGGTCGCAAGAGCTTCGAGCTCGGTCAGCAGCTCGGCCGCACTTTGATAGCGCGCCTCCCGTTGCTTCTCGAGGCACTTCATTACTATGCGCGAGACTTCAGGAGGCACCGACGGCTTCGCGCTTGAGAGCGGCTCCGGCGCAGTCACCACATGTGCCGACATCACCTGCTGCGAATTCCCCGTGAACGGAGGCTTTCCAGCGAGCATCTCGTACGCGACGATGCCGGCCGAATAGATATCGGCCCGCTGGTCCACGTCCTCATCGGCCGTGACCTGCTCCGGCGCCATGTACGCCGGAGTGCCAAGCGACATGCCTGTTGCCGTGAGGTTGTGTGCACTCGCGGAGCCCATTGCTTTCGCCACACCGAAGTCGAGCACGAGTGCGTGGCGATTCGAGATCATCACGTTGTCGGGCTTGATGTCGCGGTGAACCATGCCGTGCTGGTGGGCATGAGCCAGCGCGTCAACGATCTCGCGGAAAAGTCGAGTGGCTTCCGAAACGGGCAGCGCGCCATCGCGGGAGAGTCTCGACCTGAGAGACTCTCCATCGACGTACGGCATGACGTAATGGAGGAAGCCATCCGCGTCGCCCGAGTCGATCAGCGTCAGTATGTGCGGATGCTGAAGCTGCGCAGCGATGGAGATTTCCCGGATGAAGCGGTCGGCTCCAATCGCCTGACCGGCTTCGCGGTTGAGGACTTTAATAGCGACGACGCGAGCATGGCGGAGATCACGGGCCAGGTACACGGTGGCCATCCCGCCGTGTCCGATCTCTCGCTCTATCTCGTAACGGTCCGCAAGTGCGGCGTACAGGCGACTGACGTCGTCGGCCATGGGTGCCTTCGTGAAGGAAGAGCGATTGCCTTTAGGGACATGCGTCCCACGATAGATTGTGCCCGGGCGCTAATTTAGGGAGCCGCGCCGGGCGAATATAGTCTCGTCCGTGACACGCTCCAACGGGATCCTCGACCACTACGCATGATCGTCCACCTTCTCGATGGAACGTACGAGCTCTTCCGTCATTTCTACGGAATCCGCCGCGGCGTGAAGGTCGATCCACCTTTCGGCGCAGTGGTCGGCGTGCTGCGCACAGTCGCGAAGATGATAGAAGAGGGTGCGACGCACATCGCTGTCGCAACGGATCACGTGATCGAGTCCTTCCGCAACGATCTATGGACTGGCTACAAGACCGGCGAGGGCATCGAGCCCGTGCTCTATTCGCAATTCATCCCCCTCGAGGAATCGCTCGTTGCTATGGGCGTAACAACTTTCGCGATGGTGGAGCTCGAGGCCGACGATGCCCTTGCTTCTGCTGCGCACATCGCGGCGCAGGATGAGCGCGTTGAAAAAGTCTGCATCTGGACGCCGGACAAGGATCTCGCTCAGTGCGTCGTCGGAGAGCGGGTGGTGCAAGTTGATCGGAAGAGCGGAAACATTCGCGACGAGCAGGGTGTCCGCGCGAAGTTCGGCGTCGCCCCCGAATTCATTGCGGACTACCTCGCCCTCGTAGGCGATTCCGCTGACGGATATCCCGGACTCGCGGGTTGTGGTCCGAAGACGGCCATCAGTCTCATCACGCGGCACGGTCACATAGAAGACTTCCCCGCAGCCGTACTGGGACCGAATCGCGAGCGTGTGATCCTCTTCAAGGATCTGGCGACGCTCCGAACCAATGCGCCGCTCTTTCGCGATGTAGACGAGCTGCTCTGGACCGGCGCGACAGGGTCGTTTCCCGCGGTGGCCGAGAAGATTGGCGATCCGCGACTGGCGGAACGGATACGAGATCTGGCTGCGCGACTCGTTGTTTCGGTTTTGTTTCTGGTGTGTTTGCTGCCATCGGCGGTGAGCGCGCAGGGCATCGAGGCAGTACGCGTTACCAGCTCGGCGCTACAGCTCGACGGTCGATTGAGCGAGAACGTGTGGCGAACAGCTCCGGCCGCACGAGGCTTTCTCCAGCGCGAGCCGAATGAAGGAGCGCCGGCCGCAGACAGCACCGAAGTGCGATTTGCGTACGACGAGAGCGCGCTCTGGATCGGCGCCAGGATGTACAGTCGCAAAGCAAGCGACATCCGGGCACTGGTGACGCGACGCGATCGCGAAGGGAGCTCGGAGCAGATCAATATCTCTCTCGACACCCATCGGGACCGGCGCACCGCCTACACCTTTTCCGTAACACCGGCCGGCGTACCTATCGACTACTTCCACGGCGAGGACTTCGAGTCGGAGCGCAATTACGACTACAACGCAGTGTGGGAAACGGAAACAAGGATCGACTCGCTCGGCTGGACGGCGGAGATCCGCATCCCCTTCACTCAGCTGCGCTTCAATCCAGGCGACGTTCAGGATTGGGGCGTGAATATCTCCCGCGTCGTGCCGGAAACGAACGAGCAGAGCTATTACGTGCTCGTGCGCAGGAACGAAACCGGCTGGTCGTCGAGAATGGCGTCGCTCACAGGAATCCGCGGCATAGAGCCGAGTCGCCGAATCGAGATTCTTCCGTACGTGGCCGCGGACTCGAGGTTCCTTCACGTGACCGATCCAGCCGACCCCTTCGCGGAAAAACGTGACGCGGGAATACGGGCCGGCGCAGACCTCAAGATCGGCATGGGGCCGAACCTCACGCTCGATGTTACCATCAATCCCGATTTCGGGCAGGTCGAGGCGGATCCGGCGGAGGTCAATCTCACCGCCTACGAGACGTTCTTCGATGAGCGGCGGCCGTTTTTTCTCGAGGGGTCACAGCTGTTCGGTGGAAGAGGCTTCTATTACTCCCGGCGCATTGGCGCGGCTCCTCCCGGCAGCGCGGATACCGACTACCAGGAGCGACTCGACAACACGACAATCCTCGGCGCAGCGAAGCTGACGGGAAGGCTTCCGTCCGGTCTTTCGATTGGAGCGCTCACGGCAGTGACCGGTCGCGAATCCGTGCGCACCTACGATGCAGCATCAGCGGACTTCGGCACGGCGACAATCGCGCCGATGACGGGTTACGCAGTGGCCAGTGTGCAACAGGAATTCGGCAAAACCCGCTCGACGTTCGGCGGAACCGTGACGATGGTGCAGCGAGGCCTCGACGCCGGATCGCCGCTGTCCGCGCTGCTCGTGAAATCGGCGTATTCGGCAATCTTCGACAGCCGGCTCCGGTGGGCGGGCGGTATGTACGACGCCCGCGCGTACATCGGAGTCACTCACATTCGCGGCGACTCGCTCGCAATTCTCCGGCAGCAGCTGTCATCGCGCCGGTACTGGCAGCGTCCCGATGCGTCTCACGTCGAAGTCGACCCGTCGCGCAGGTCGATGAGCGGAACGATCAGGGGACTCAGCCACAGCAAGCTTTCCGGGAAGCACTGGCTCTGGGACGTCGACTACTGGGAGAAAGGCCCCGGCCTCGAGCCGAACGACATCGGCGCATTCGGCAGCGTCGACGATCGCGGCGGCGTCGCCCGGATCCGCTATCGGGAGACGACTCCGCGGGCGTGGTATCGGTCGTACGTGGTCGGAGTCGGCGCTGAAGGCGAGTGGAGCTTCGACGGCACCCGCACGAGTGCGGAAGCGTTTGCTTTCGGCAACGCGACGTTCAGGAATTTCTGGCGCTTCAGCAGTGATTTTGAGTGGGCCCCTCGTTCGCTCTCCGACGCACTGACACGAGGTGGTCCGTTGATGGGAACACCGAAAGGCTACAGGGCGGAGATCAAGTTGCAGAATCGTGCAGGTGCGCGGAACGGCTGGGGATTCGAGGTGGAAAGTGCCAGGGACGAGACAGGAGGGTGGGACCGCGAGCTGGAGCTCAGCCTTTCGTATCGGCCGGGCACGCAATGGGAGCTCAGCTTCGACCCATCGTGGGTCCGTGGAAAGACATCGCAGCAGTTCGTCACCTCACTCGGTGGAGGCCCGACGGAGACATTCGGCACACGGTACATCTTTGCCCATGTCGATCGCAGCGAAGTAGCCGCCCGGCTCCGACTCAATTACACGTTCACCCCGCGGCTCACTCTCGAGACGTACGCGGAGCCATTTGCTTCGAGCGGCACTTATCAGGAGTTTGACGAGCTTCCGGCGGCGCGAGCGCGAGAGCTTAGGATCTACGGTGCAGAGGGCACCGGCACGAGCATCCGGAAAAACGCGGATGGAACGCGGACCGTCACCGCTGACGGTCAGACATTTACGCTGTTCGACCCCGACTTCAACGTTCGGTCGTTCCGGAGCAACGTGGTTTTCCGGTGGGAGTGGCGTCCCGGCAGCACGATGTTCGTCGTCTGGCAGCAGGACCGGAGTGCAGATCGTGCGGTGCGACTGGTTCGTCCGGGCGACCTGTTCGACTCCTTCGACGCTTCAGGGGATAACTTCTTCGCTCTCAAGATCAGCTACTGGCTTGCAGTCAGATAACACGACTCGCCCGAGGGGGAACGGGAGTTGAATGATCGCGCTGGAAGTCGCACCTTCCCATTCCTCATTTCAATGAAGGCCTGAAAGCTTGGAACAGGTCCTTACCCGGCAGCAGGGAGAGCTGGTTGCGCTCGAGCGGAAGCTCGTGCTCCGCGTTCGCGATATACTCGCGAAAGCCGACGGCTCACGCGCCGACCTCGAGCGGCTCGGCTCACTCGTCAACGAGATGGACGAGCTGTTCCTGCTCGTCGTGGTGGGCGAGTACAACAGCGGCAAGAGCACGTTCATCAATGCGCTCCTCGGCGACGAGGTGTTCGCCATGGGAGATCTGCCGACCACACGTACGATCTCCATTCTGCGCTACGGTAAGGCGGGACCGCCGGAATCGCTCGGCGAGAACATGCACCTCTACCAGTATCCGCTGGAGGTCCTGCGTGACCTCGACATTGTCGACACTCCGGGAACCAACTCCATCGAGCGGATGGAGGAGGCAATCACGCGCGATTTCGTGCCGAGAGCCGATCTGGTGCTGTTCGTGACCAGCCTGCTCCAACCGTTGACGGCGAGCGAGCTCGACTTCCTCGCTCATATCCGGCAATGGGGAAAGAAGGTCGTCTTCGTCGTGAACGGAGTGGATCGCCGTAACTCCGATGACCAGGTGAAGCGGGTGCGCGAGTACCTGACGAAGGAAATCGCTGCTCGGCTCGGTGCTTCGTCTCCGACGATCTACTTCATAAGCGCGCTGCTTGCGCTTCGCGCGAAGCTCGCTGCTAAGTCCGCGACCGATTCGAAGAACCCCTCGGCGCCCGCGCTGGGTGGCGCGCCAATTCCCGACCCACTCAACGAGTACCCGGCGCTCGAGCGGTACGTCATGGAGACACTTCGTGAGACCGAGCGCGTGCGACTCAAGCTTCTCAGTCCGCTTGGCGTGTTGCGGCACGTCCTGAAGGTCAACGTTTCTGCGCTCGACACCCGCCTCAAAGTCGTCGACGAAGACTCGCGTGTTCTACGCTCCATTCGCGATCAGCTCGAGGCTTACACCAAGGAGATGCGAACGGATTCCGAGCGCTACCTCATCGAGGTTCGGAACGTTCTCTACGAGCTCGAGCGGCGAGGGAGGTCATGGTTCGAGCGGACGATCAGGATTGGAAACGCGAACTTCCTTCGCAACAAGGACGCTGTCGAGAACCGGTTTCGTCTGGAAGTCGTTCAGGAGACTCCGCAGGCGATCGAGAACGTCGTCCACCGCATGGTTGACTGGACTGTTCAGCGCAACCTCAAGCTCTGGAGCACCGTGTTTGCGGAGCTCGACGCGCATACCGCCCGGCTCCGTGCATCGGGCGCGCTAGCCGCGCATGGCGACACCGAGTTCCAATACAATAGAGAAGAGCTCTTCGCGAAGCTGCGTGAGCCCGTGGAGCGGCGGCTAAGCGATTTCGACACCGAGAGGGAGGCGCGGCAGATCACCGAGTCGGTGAAGGAGGCGGTGATGAGCGCCTTCGGCGTGAACGTTCTCGCGATCGGTCTTGGTGGAATACTCGTCGCCGCTTTTACGACGGCCGCGCTCGACGTGACTGGCGTGCTTACGGCGACTGTATTCGCAATCGCCGGCTGGCTGTTGATTCCCGCGCGGCGGCGGAAGCTGATAAAGGAATTCGAGACGAAGGTGGAGAAGCTGAACGAGGACCTTGCTGCGTTGTTGAAGGCCAAGTTCGAAGAGCAACTCGGCAAATACGAGCGGCAGCTGCTCGAGGTGATCGCTCCTTACGAGAGGTTTCTCGAGACTGAGCGGGCGAAGCTGGAGAGCGGCCTTGCCGAGCTGCGCGAGGCGGAGCGGGAAGTTACCGCGCTCGAGGAGCGAGTGGGCGCGGCCTTCCCGGAGTAATCGTCAGCGCTGGCGATCGACAATCCTTGCCAGCGCGGTTGATTCATCATCCCAATTGTCCCGCGGCTCGGCGGCAAGACGGGCGAATGTCCAGCGCCAGACGCGCTCGTGATCGACCTCGAGTAGATCTGCTACGGACTTGATGGTTTCGTCCGGTCGCGATCGAAGGCGCTCACGGCAGTTGAGGAGATGCTGCGTGGCGTCGTAGGCTCTGTCTCCGACAAACGGCTTGGGATCGATGACGAGCCACGGCTCGCGCTCCGCCCTGAGAACATTTCCCGCGTGGAGATCTGTCACAAGCAAGACGTCGGATGCTGCCGCGACTCCCATCTCCTCGAACGTGCGGAGTCCAGCTCGCACGAGCCCTGCATCGTGCCATCGCGCTTCGTTACGCCTTGTCTCTTCACTCCAATGCGTCAGCATCTCGGAGAGATGACCGAACGTCGAATTTGACGGAGGCGGTCGCCAGAATCGCCTGAGCAATCCGGCGATGATCACATCCTGTTCAGGCTCAGCCAGGGCTCGCAATGAAGTTCCGGGTATGCATCGCTCGAGAAGCATCGCGTTGAGATTCTCATCCGCCTCGAGCAGGTGAACTGTCGGATAGCCCTTCAAGAGCCGCAGTCCCGCAATCTCCTGCTCGCCTTCGAAATGCGGCATGCCGAGCTTGAGCACGACGGAAGTGCCATCGCGTCGCGTTGCGGGCGCGACCCACGCGCAGCTCACGTCGTCGCCTTCGAAAGGTGGCGCGATCTTCAGCGACCACCGGGTTGTCAGCTCACCGATCACGCGCGGAATCACGTCGAGCCAAGTCGCGCGTACCGGGGACCTGGCGCATGACGAGGCGAGATTCGCAGGGATGGAAAACGGGATCACGGTGGTGAAGATATCGGGATGGGTCGGTCGCCCGAATGAGCCAGGATGGGGCGTGACCTGCGTTGGTTCACGCAGCTTTTCGATATGTCCACGGAACAAACTCTGGACGAAATCGCGCGGTTGTCCACCCCGGCGTTGCTCTCAAATGCCGGCCAGAGCTATCTTGACGCGAGGACCAGTTCCTCGGACGCGGGACGTACACACCAGCCCGCACCCTGTGCTGCCGAAGCGGGGCAGCATCTTGGCGCTTGTGGCGTACGCCGTTCTCTCAACCAGACGCCATGTATCGTACGCCACTCAAACTTGCGTATTTCCTGCTGTTGCTCGGCTGTGACAGCACCGGCCCGAAATCAACGAGCCTACTCTTCGATGGGACTGTCACAGAAGCGGCAACCGGAGGTGTGATCGCCAGCGCTGACGTTAGCGTGAGGGACTTTGGTGGCAGCTATGGTCTCGTCGGAAAAGACCTGCAATCCACCCGCACGAGCTCACAGGGGCGTTACACACTTTCGTATAACGCGTGTGCCGGGTCGCCTGCGCTCGTTGTTTACGCTGTGGGCTACCACCCGAAGAGCGTCGAGGTCGGATGCAAGGCCGAGAGGCAGGCTGTAGACATCTCCCTGACTCGAGATCCGCTTGCGCCAAGTAACTGAGAGGTACTGACCACGGGCCGAATGGATCAGCGCCGAATGGCCGGAATAATCACGTTCGGAACGATATCGTCGAGAAACCTCACCCACACTCCGCCGTGACCGTAATTGCCCGCCGTGAACACAACCGCGAGCTCGAGTTCGGGCACGACCATGAGCGCCTGCCCGCCGTTTCCGGTCGCCGCGTAGGCAGGGTAGGTCCTGTTTCCCGATTTGAGAGTCCACAAGTGCCACGCATAACCGTCCTGACCAGCCGAAACATTTTCATCCCGATAAGGCCACTCGATATGCTTCGCCGTCGATCGTGTGACCCACGCTTTCGGGACGATGCGCTTCCCATTCCACATGCCGCCGTCGAGATAGGTCTGGCCGAACTTGAGCAGATCCCGCGGACGCATCCACATGCCGCCGCCGGTGTATCCCTCGAACGTCGGCATGAGATTGAAGTAGTACCGGCCGAACTGTAACGGACGCGCGATGGCGCGATCGAAGAACTCAGGCAGCCATGTCTTCGTCGCGGCAGCGACTCCCGCGCCGACGAGATTCATTCCACCGGAGCAATACGCCCAGTAACTGCCGGGATCGCGCGCCATCGGAAGGTCGAGGACGTACTTCCACCAGTTCCGCTGAGCCGTCTGGCTTTGCATAGTGCCCTCGTTGCCCGGAGAATCATCCACGTTGTCGTCGCACGCCAGCCCGGAGCTGTGCGTCATCAAATGGGCGAGGGTGATCCGCGGCTTCCGAGAATCCGAATTCGCGAAGGGTCCGTAGCGGGAGAGCAGCGTCGTGATCGGCGTCTCCGGAGCGACTGGAGCTCCCTGCATCATCGCGGCGCCGAGCATCACTGAGGCGAAGGTCTTCGCGGCCGATCGCGTGTCATGCGGGCGGTCGCGGTCCCATCCATAGAAATATTCTTCGAGTACCAGCTTTCCTTTTCGCGCGATGAGCAGCGAATGGATCAGCGGCGCCCGTGGCAGTGTTGGAACCGTGTCGGCGATGCTTTGTACCAGTCGCTCGAGGCGTGCTTCATCGAACCCCGCATCGCGAGCGCGCGCAACTTTCCAACCGTCCTGCTCGGCAAGTGGGGTGGTGTAGGAGTACTTCAATCCGCGAGGTACCCGCGGGAAGAGACCGATCGCCTGGTCTGGTGCGCGTCGAGTGAGCGCGAGGACGCGGCCGATCTGCCACCACCACACGACGATCTGATTGTTGATCGTATCGAGCTTCGCTGCGAACCTCACCACTGGCTTTGCAGTATCGGGCCCCGCGGCGAAAATCACCGAATCACCGACGAGAGCCATCCGGTGCCGGAGTGCGCCACCTCGAAGGTTCAGCTCGGGATTGCGAAACGCGCCGACGAGCATGCCGTTGGGCTCTCGCCACACCGACAGATACAGCGAGAAGCGATCATCGACCGGCACGACAACAGCGCGCCAGACGTGGCGCTGCTGGAGCTGTAGAGTGAGCGGCGTTGCGAACGGCTGGTCGAGGCCGCCTGGGTCATGTGGTCCAAGCTCCACGGTCACGCCGTTGGGCTGAATCCAGAATCCTCTGATCGCCCGCCGATCAGCGGAGAGGACGCCGCGAAACTGTCCGTGGTTTCCGGGAAAGCCGAACCGAATGCTGTCGCCGCTTGGTTGAAAGCGTGTCTCGACGCTCGAGATTGTCGCGCTCCAGTTCGATCCGTTACGCCTCACCGTGAGCTCGCCGCGCAGAGCAGGGCCGAACGTCGTCTCGCTCGCCCAGATGCCGATCAATCGATCGGAGGGTGTCGCCGGAGATTGAGCTGTAGAGGTCGAATGTGCGATCACAACACTTGTCAGAGCGACGAGGCAGGCAACGACACGAAACGGGGTCACTTGCGCATTTCCTTCGCGGTCTGAGCATCGCGCGCAACGAGCCATTTCATGATTGGCGCGAAGCCAATCTCGCAGTTGAGACGAAGCGCGGCGCACGCCCCCTCGAGATCGCGTTTTCGAAGTGCCGACGTGATCGCTTTGTGCTTGGTGATTGATGCGAGGACATTCCTGCGCTCCCGCATCAGGGCGATCTCGTAACGACGCGTTCGCCGGGCGAACTGCTTGATTAGGTCGACCAGCACCTTGTTGGGACAGGCCGAGACGAGCTCGAGGTGCCATTCGTCGTCGAGTCCGATGATCTCATCGGCGTCGCGCGCTTTTTCGATCCTGCGATTGATCTCATCCAGCCGCTTCATTTGTGCGGGCGATGGCAGTCCGGCGAGTCGCAGCGCCGCGGGGTCGAGGATCGGCCGAATAGTATAGATCTGCTCGAACTCTTCGACAGTAAGAGGGCGCACGAAATAGCCGATCCGCGGAAATGCTTCTAACGCCCCCTCGTGGGCAAGCCGGGCCAGCGCTTCGCGGAGCGGCGTGCGGCTGACGCCGAGCTGCTGAGAGAGGTGGACTTCGTTGATGCGCTCGCCGGCGGGGAGGCTGCCGTCGACGATCATGTTCCGGAGGGCGTCAGCTACGTCATCGCTGATGTTGCCGCGGATTATCCGGGTAGGGACTGATCTCATACTGTATACAGTATACAAGTGACTCCACGCGCGCAACAACCTCTAACCGCTCGCCGCTGCCTGCTTGCCGTTACCCGTACCCGTACCCGTTGGCCGTTGCCCGCTATGCCGTTACGCATTCGCCGCTGCCCGTTATGCGTTTTCCGTCAGCGCGTCCACGACCGACGATGAATCGCGCTGCCGCGTCAGAAGCAGCAGCGGCAGACCCGCCGCTATCAGTACCACACCCAGGATCGACGGACCCGGTGCGTAGCGGAAGCTCGAGACCGCGATCATCGCTACACTTGCCACGAACGCCAGTGGCACGACCGGATAACCCGGCACCGCAAACCCCTTCGGTGCACCGTACCTGCGGCGCAGGATGAACACAGCAGTGACTGCCGCTCCACTGAAAAGCAGAATCGAGAACCCAGTGTAAGTGACGATCTGCTGGAATGTCCCCGTCAGCACGAGCACGCCGCTCCAGACACTCTGCGCAATCGCCGCCGATGCCGGCGGTCCATCCTTCTTCGCCGAACCCGCGAACATCGACGGCAACACGCCGTCGCGCGCCATTTCCCTGTAAATGCGCGGCCCGGTGATCACCAGTGCGCAAACGCTGCTTGCCATCGCCGCGAGTACCAGCACCATCGTGAGCGCGCCGCCGGCGTTCCCGACAAGCGCACGAGCCGCCGTCGCAACGGGAGTCGACGACGCCGCGAGCCCCGCGGGCGACAGCACCCGGATCAACACCATGTTGAGCGCAACGTACAGTAGCGTCACGATCAACGTGCCGAGTATCAGAGCGCGGGGAATGCTCTTCTGCGGATCACGGAACTCGCCGGCGACATACGCCGCCGCGTTCCATCCGCTGTAAGTAAAGAAAATCGGCACGAGCGCCGAAAGAGCCATCGCGCTCTTCGCGGAAACAGGTGCGGCGACGCGGCCCGGTGCTCCAAAAAAGCCGACGAATGCCAGCACCGCGAGCCCCACAACAATCACAAGCGCGAGCCCGTTCGTCGCCAGGCGACTCGCGCTGACACCGGCGATGCTTATCATCGTGAACAGCGCAATGAGCGCCAGCGCGATGGCCGTCGTCGCCGAAAGCGTAAGAGTCAGCGGACCAATCGAGAGAGTCCACTCGGCGCTGCGCGCAAACGCCGGCAAAACCCCCGCCACATGTGCCGCAAATCCGACAGCGGCCGCCGCGATCGCTCCCGAGAACCCCGCGATGAATGAGGTCCAGCCGGAGAGGAACCCGGCTGTTTCGCCGAACGCCTCGCGCAGGTACACGTACTCCGCCCCACCTCTGGGGAATCGCGTCGCGAGCTCGGCGTAGCACAGCGCCCCGGCAAGCGCGAGCAGGCCTCCGGCGAACCAGAGGGTGACCGTCAACGTCGGAGTGCCTGCAATGCTCGCGACGTACGACGGCACGGTGAAAATCCCCGCGCCGACCACGCTCGACACTATGAGTGCGGCACCGTCCACAGCGCCGAACCTTCCCGTCTTTACGGTCACTTGGCGCTCCGCCGCGCAACGATCAACCACTGCTTCTGCCAGTGATCGCCCATCTTGCGATCGACAAACTTCGGGTCAGTGGACACGATCTCGAACCCCTGCGCCTCGAGATCGTCGCGCGCAAAGTCAATCGCCAACGCGTGATGCGACGTCTGCTCCTTGCGCGACTTCGTTACCAGCGAATCCACCGGGGCATTGTCGACGATCACGAGAATGCCGCCGGGCTTGAGCGCGCGCTTGACTCCATCCAGAATCGGCACGCGCTTCGGCATCTCGTGGTACGCATTCAGAATGACAACGCCGTCCAGGGTGCCGAAAGGCAGGCGGGGGTCGTCCTCCTCCGCGAGGATGAGCTCTACGTTACGCAGCGAATCTTTCGCCAACTTGTCCGCGAGCGTTCCGAGGGCCCCGTCGCTGATGTCGACCGCGAACACGCGTCCGCTTGCGCCGACGTGTCGCGCGAGCCGGACGGAGAGCCATCCCTCGCCCGCGCCAAGATCCGCTATACGGCTGCCGGGTTTCGCGCCGAGCGCGGCGAAGATATCCGGGACGCGCTGCCAGTCATCCCTGCGGACCGGTGCCGCGTTGCCGGTTGGTGTGAGCGTGCCCGGCGGCGCCGCCGTTCGAGTTTGACCGGACGCCGCGGCTGGAGAAGCGAGCGCAAGTGCGAAGACGAGTCGAGCGAGACGAGTGCGCATGAAATCTCCGGATTGGTTATCCGCAATCTCGGATCGCACCAGTCGCTCGTGGCGAGAGCGTCGTACGCGAATTGTGAGAGACTTACGGCCGCAGCCGGTACCCCACCTTGTGAACCGTGAGAATGTGCCGAGGCTCCGACGCGTCACGCTCGAGCTTGCGGCGCAGCTCGGCGATATGAGCATCGACGGTGCGGGTGGTGACGGAGTTATCGTATCCCCATACCGTGCGCAGCAGCTCATGACGCGTGAGAGGTCTGTCCGCGTCGCCGAGCAGCGCCAGGAGGAGTTCGAATGCGCGCGGTGTGAGCGAAACCTCCTCGCCGCCGCGGCGGACGACGCGTCGCGTTGCGTCCACCTCGACGTCTCCAATCTTCCAGACTGTTCGAGCGGCTGATGTTGTAACGTTTGCCCGCCGAAGCAGCGCCTGCACGCGGAGCATCAGCTCCATCACGCCGAACGGCTTCGTCACGTAGTCGTCGGCGCCTGCGCGGAACCCCCGCACCCTGTCGATCTCCTCGGCGCGCGCGCTGAGAATCAGAACCGGGGCATCAACGCCGCGGGCGCGTAGCGTCGAGAGCACCTCGTAGCCGTCGATCCCGGGAAGCATGAGGTCCAGGATGACGACGTCGGGAGTGTGCGCGGCCGCCTCGGCCAGTGCAGCTTCGCCCGTGTGCGCGACGGTTACTTCGTGACCTTCTACTTCCAGGTTCGCCCTCAGTCCCAGTGCGAGGTTGCGCTCATCCTCGACGACGAGAATGCGGCTCACGTCAGTGCCTCGACCTGATCTTCCACCCGCTCGGATACAGGCTGCTGCGCGGAGGGAATCATCACGATGAACCGGGCTCCACCGCGCGGGGATTGCTCGATCGAAACCATCCCGCGGTGAGCGGCTACGAGATCGCGTACCACCGCCAGTCCGATTCCGGCGCCGGCCGAGCTGCCGCTCTCCGCGCGGACGAACGGCTCGAACACGCGCTCGCGCCAATCGATGGGCACGCCGGGCCCCGAATCGTCGACAATGACGCGCACGTAACCGTCCTGCTGCTCGGCATTAACTTCGACCGAGGCACCTGTCCCGCCGTGCTTCACCGCGTTGTCGAGCAGGTTGAGCATGACCTGACGGAATGCGGCGCGGTCAACGTGCGCGTAGAGATCCTGCCGCACGTCAAGCGAAATCGTGACGTCCGCGGCCTGCGCGATCGGCGCAAAAGCTTCGACGGCATCTGCGATTTCAGCGGCGATCCCGACGCTCTCGAGGCTCAGGGTGTCGCGGCCGGACTCGAGGCGAGAGAACCGGAGCACGCTTTCAACGAGCGCGCTGAGTCTGCGCGCCTCGGCCAGGATGATCGCAGCGAAATGTCGTCCCTCGTCGCCACCGCGCTCCCGGCGGAGCGCGAGCGTCTCGGCGAACATGGAGATCTGCGCGAGCGGAGTGCGAAGCTCGTGAGACACGTTCGCAACGAAGCGTCCGCGAAGATTCGCGAGCTCACGGCTCCGTCGCTGCTGCACGAGGCCGATGGCAGTGAGCACCGACGCGACGACGATCATGAGAGCGATCGATGGCAGCTGGGATTTCGGCGCTCCCCCGACCAGCAGGGTGTTCGCGAGGCGGGGAGGAAGATCAACCGTTGTCCGCAGCTCGCCCAACTGAAGTCCCGTGCTGTCCGTCGCGGCGGTGGATCCGAGCGGCAGCCCTGTGGCGAACACGACTCCGCCATCTCTGCGCGTCAACTGCACTGCGACGTCGGTCTCGGAAAGCTTCGCGCCAGCGTTTGTCGACGGGAGGAGATTCGTTTCGCGGATGACCTTGCCGAACCGCTCCCGGAGCACGCCGGGATCAGCGACGACCCCGTAAGCAGCTCGCATTGGCCCGTCGGAAGTGGAAATCGTCCACAGAGCGATGGCGTGCGAGGCGCCGCCGGCGCTGTCGAAAAGCATCCGGTGGGGCTCGTCGTCGCTGCGTGTCGTGCGAGCAAGGTCCAGCAGGCGACGCTCAAGCATCGCGCGCGTCTTGTCGTCTACAACGCCACCTGCGGTCTCGAGGTTACGCGATCCGGCCTCATACGTAAATGCGAAGCGTGCGCTGTCAAGAAAGACCGACTTGCGGGTCGCCCGCCCCGCCAGGATCGACGTGGGTCGTTGTAGCTCAGCGAGGTGCGCAGTGCGCTGATGGCCGGAGGCAATCCCCGTGAACGCACTCATTATGTCGTCGTGCAGCGCCATGTTTGCGCGGCGGGCGTACTGCCAGGCGGCGATGCCCGCGTAGTCGTGCACGACGCGATGGGTGACCGCCGCATATTGACGCTCGGCGCGCCAGGTGAGCAGCGCCACGACAAGGAGCAGAACCAGCGGCGCGAACAGTGCCGCGGACACGATCCACCCTCTGCGGTCACCAGTCGCGCCCGGGCGCGCGAGAGGCACACGCGTGACAGGGGACATGAGCAGAATCTAGCTCAGCGAGCGCATCCGGCCGCGAAGGAAACGTGAAAGATTTGTAAAAATGGGGCTGTCACGGGATGCAAGCCCATCCAGTTCGCGCGTTGTGAGTTTCCCGCTTTCAGTTAATCCGTTTTTCCGTGTCGAATCGTGTAGCCTGGGCTAGGGGTGCTCGACCTCTACATGAACGCGCTCGCGCCGCACGAGATAAATGCCGCTGGCGATAATCACCAACGCTCCGAGAATCGTGACGGGCATGGGAAGGGTCTGCCATACGAACCAGTCCAGTCCGACTCCCCACGCCAGCGCGGTGTACTCGAACGGTGCGATCAACGATGACTCCCCGAGTCGAAACGCCTCGGTTATCGCGAACTGGCCGATCGATCCGGTGACAGCGATCCCGGCAATCACCAGCCAGTGTTCCGGTCTTATCGGCCGCCACTCCGGCAGCGCGATGAGGCCCGCTCCAACGCCAACGGTCAGCGTCAGCCAGAACATCATGCTCTCGGTGGTGTCGGTGCGGCCGAGTATGCGGACGGTGATCGCGGTGAAGGCGTAGGCGACGGCACAGCCAAGGATGGCGAGGCCGGGAATTGTCATCGCGCCCGCACCGGTAGGTCGGAGCACTATGAGCACGCCCAGAAATCCAATCGCGATCGCAGCCCAGCGCGTCCAGTCGACCTGCTCTTTGAGAATCACCACTGCGAGAATCGTGATCAGGAGAGGGGCGACGAAAAAGATTGCATACGCTTCGGTGAGTGGGAGTGATCTCAGCGCAAACGCGAAGGTGGCGAGCATCAAGATGCCGAGGCCGCCGCGAATTGCGTGCAATCCAAATCGGACGTGGAGCAGCTGCCTGTAACCGCCGCGCATTCCGACCCAGATCGCGATAAATGGGAACGCGGAGAGTCCGCGCAGCGACGCAACCTGAAATGGCGAGTAGTGTGGCGCGAGGACTTTCAGGCAGGCGTCCATCAACGAGAGCGCGCCGACGGCAAAGATCATCGCCGTCACGCCTCTCAGGTTATCGCGTGCCTGTGCGTGCGGTCGTTCTGACGGCTTTGCGGCCACTGCAGGCGCTGCGCTTTCAGTCATGAGGACTCAAAGCTATCGACCATTTTGCGCCGTGCGCGAAGGAGGGCATTCTTTCTGCGCCGCTTCGCGCGAGACAAATGCGGAGGGAGAGCAATGGCCCGACCTGAAAGTTCGAGGGAGTGCAGAGCGTCGCGTACCGCAAACCCGGCGACGCCTGCGACGCCGGTCACGTCGCTGGGGGACAGCCTATCATGAGCGTGCGCGATATCGTTGACGCATCAGTCCCGGCTAGGGTGTGGTCGAGCGCCATTTCGGAAGAAACCGCCCCGTATTGTCCCTGTAGGTCTGATACGGCTCGCCGAAGCGATTCAATAGATGTGCTTCTTCAGTTGCGGTGCGAATGCCGAGCAAAATGAAAACCACCGCGCCCGAGATCAGGATGAACCAGTTCGCCGCGATCAGCCCCATCGCTAGAACGAACATCGCCATTGCGTCGTAGAACGGATGCCGCACCCATCGGTACGGGCCTTGTGTGACGAGCGTGTGCTCTTTGCGGGTGACAACGGTGTCGGTGAGATTCGTGCCGAGGCTGCGGAGCGTCCACGCCAGAAATGCGAGACCGATGACGAAGATCACTGCGCCGGTCCATCGCAGCCAGTCGGGAAGTGATAGCGACGACCACGCCATCCAGCCCGGATTGATCAGGTAGGCGAACACTCCTCCCCAGAGAAAGAGAGCGATGGGTCGCAACGTCGCCAGGATGAAGACGCCTTCCTTGCGCCGGTCGAGTGGTTCTCTCGTCGCTCCCGCACGAATGCGATGGTAGCCGGTGATCACCATCATTGCGACGAAGCCTGCGCCGAGGACGATCCGAAATGTTGTCTCGTGCTCCATCGGTTTCACATCCTTCCCTGTGGCGCCACGCAGTGCCCGAGCGCTCGCACAGCGGAGTCAATGTATTCCTGCCTATGCGTCTCGAGGCCGAAGACAATGTCGCCAATACATTTGGCTGCGGCGAGGAGCCGCGCGCGCTCCCTGAGTCCGTCGTCAACGGGAACGCGATAGTGCGACAGAACCACGTTCGTGAAATCGAGTCCGCCCCAGTGGAACATTCCCGCGAAGTCGATTGCGGGATCGCTGATGGAGATCTCACTCCAGTCGATGATCCCGGTTACCTGTCTCGTGCCGGAATCGAGGAGGATGTGCTCGGCTGCGAGGTCGCGGTGCACCAACGTTGAAGTGACGCGATCCATATCGTGCGCCCCAACGCGAGTTTTGAACAGCGTGCGCAGCTGCTCTTCGAGGGCATCGACTCCGACGTGCTTTACAACGTGGAGGTCACCCGCGGCTTCGTCCCGTACCTCGTTGAGCAGCGCCTCGGGGGCATACCGCGGCACGCCGCATTGGGTCGCATCGTCGATTGGGAATGAGTGCACGAAAGAGAGAAATTCGCCGAGTATCGGCGCGAGCTCGAGCAATTGCAACCGATCGAGCTCGAGGTCGATGCCCGGTATGCCCGGAAGCTTTGGGTAGCCGACGAAATGCCTTGGGAAGTCCGGAGATGGCTTGCCGTGAAATGAGAACGCTGGAACCGGAACCGGCGTTCGTTCACCGAGACGAGGAAGAATCGCGGTTTCGATGGTGAGCTGAGCCTCGACGTCTGCCCGCTTTGGAAATCGAAACACGAGCTGTCCATTCACCTCGAATGCAGTGCTGTCGTAGCCTTCGCCGAGGTAGCTCGCTTGTACGGGACGGAGCTCGGGGAACTGTACGCCGATTATTTCAGCGACAGTATGTCGATCGATCACTGCTGCCCGAGGAATGCGGTCAACGCTTACCGCGCTATCTGCCTTGTCCCGGGTCGCAGGTATTTATCAAACCAATCGAGATTGCTCTGCATCAACGCTACGTGCATCCTAGGCTCGTTCGGGCCGTGTGGCTGGCGTGGCAGGACGAGCATCCGCGTCGGGACGCCCTGACTTTTCAAAGCGTTGTAAAGCTCATATCCCTGTGAAATAGGAACGCGGACGTCGGCGTCGCCGTGCTGAATAAGGGTAGGCGTCGTGACGCCTTTGATATTGAACATTGCCGAATGCTTGCGGTAACTGTCCGGATTGTCCCAGAATTCGCCGCCGAAATAATCGGGAATGAATCCTGGAATATCTGCCGTTCCCGTAAAGCTCATCAGGTTCGTGACCGCAGCTCCTGCCGACGCAGCCTTGAAGCGCTTCGTTTTCGTGACGATTGTGGAGGTCATGTAGCCCCCGTAGCTCCAACCCATCACGCCCAGGCGCTCGGGATCAGCCACGCCCATCGCGACGACTTTGTCGACGCCAGTCATGATATCCTCGTAATCGCCACCGCCCCAATCCTTGATGTTCGCGTAGCGAAACTCGACCCCGTACCCGCTCGAGCCACGCGGATTAGGGCGAAGCACGGCAAACCCGCGTGCCGCAAACGAAGCGAGCGGGTAGGCACTGCGCCCGCCGATATAGCTGTTCTGGAAGACTCCGGCCGGACCGCCGTGAATATTGACGAGCAACGGCACTTTGGTCCCCGCGGTGTACCCAACCGGATAAGTAAGCAGACCTTCGATATCGCGGCCGTCGGTGCTTTTCCAGCGTACGACTTCGGTCCGGCCGACCGGCATCCTGGCCAGCTCCGTATTTGCCTTCGACACCTGGGTAGGTGTCGCGTCACCAATCCTGGAAACAAAAGCCTCGGGCGGACGTGCGGAGGTCTGCATGACCATGCCGAGCATGATCGAGTTTCGATTGATGTTTATTCCGCTCATCAGCACGTCGGCGGTTTTTATCGGGGTGATCGTGCCCGCAACGACGTCGGCTGTGTATAGCGCGGTGCCGGTGCCCTTCGACTCGCTGAAATAGATCTTCCGGCTGTCGGCCGCCCAGCCTATGATGTTCGGCTGACCGTCATGCCCGATCGGCATGTTCTTCGGCGCTCCGCCGGCTGACGGAAAAACCGTGATGTGCCCAGTTCCCGCCCAGCGGACCGGGAGATCGCTGACTACCATCGCGATCCATTTTCCGTCCGGCGAATAACTGGGCGAACTTTCCGCGGCCTGCGTTGCGGCGAATGGGGTAACCCTGGCCGTTGCAACCTCGACGACGGCTACGTCAGCCGAAGGCCAATCGTTCGCCACCGGCGATTTCACCCGGCTGAAAACGATTTTTCTGCCATCGGGCGACCAATTGAAACCGCTAATGTGTTGGTTTTCATTCGTCAGCTTGCGTGCTTCGCGCTTACCGTTCGCGTCCTTCGCAGCGGGGATGACGTAGAGGCGGGCGAACTTGATATTCTCATCGACCCAGCGAAAATCGTTCTTCGCTTTGTCGTTCTTTTCTTCGTCATCGGTCTTGGCGTCGGGCGAAGCATACGCAAGCCAGCGTCCGTCGGGCGACCATGCGAAGTCGGTCACGGACGATTTCAAGTCAGTGAGCTGCTCGGCCTCACCTCCGGCAACGCGCAGGACGTAAAGGTTGTTCTTATTGTCCTTGCGACTGGAGGTGAACGCGATCAGCTGACCATCCGGCGACCACTTCGGGTTCGTGGATGATTTTTCGGCGAACGTAATCTGAAAATTCTCGCGGCCGTCGGTCGATGCGAGCCAGATCTGTGTGACATACTCGCTCTTGTCGGCGGTCATTACTGCATCGTTGATGGTGTAGACAACGCGGCCGCCGTCCGGTGAAACGCGCGGATTTGCGATCGTTTTCATCCGGACCTGCATATCCGGCGACCAGGCCGAAGCACTCTGGCCGGAGGCAGCGCTTAATGCGCACGGGAGAAGGATCAGAGCGAAGGAAGCTTTCGACATCGATCTCATTTGGATTCTCTCCCCAAAAGATGGCCAGGGTAAGGCGGCTCGCCTGGGCAATCCTTGCGCGCCGCCTTCCTTGTTACGGTTTCTTCGATCCGAGCTTCACCGAATCCGGGTCGATGATCAGCCCCTTGAGGTGCGATGTGATCGACTCTGCCACCGTGGGTTGCACGCGACCGCCGAGGCATTCGCCGAAGAACTCCTCCATCGCGCGATAAAGCGCGAGCCTGTTGTTGGGGTTGGCGAACCCGTGGCCCTCATTCGGGGCAACGATGTATTTGACCTTCACGCCCCGATCGCGCAGAGCGGCCACGAGCTGATCCGCTTCGAGCTTTGTTACACGAGGATCGTTCGCGCCCTGAACGACGAGCAGCGGAACGCGAATGCTGTCCACCCTGGTGAGTGGTGAGCGCGCCAGCATGTCCGCCCGGTCAGCCGGCTTTGCGGGATCGCCAACGAACCGGAACCAGGATCCTTCCATGAACGGACGCCAGTAGGGTGGGAACGACTCGACCAGGGTCACCAGGGAGGAGGGACCGACGTAGTCGACACCGCAGGCGAACACATCCGGACTGAACGTGACCCCCACTAGTGTCGCGTACCCCCCGTACGAGCCGCCGTAGATGCCCACCTTCTTCGAGTTGGCGATGCCCTTTTGCACCGCCCAGTTCACGCCATCGAGCAAGTCGGTGTGCATCTTCCCCGAGAATTCCTTGACCGCGGCGTTGAAGAAGCTCTTTCCGTATCCGGTGGACCCGCGATAGTTGACCTGAAGAACGCCATACCCGCGATTCGCGAGCAGCTGTGCCTCGGGCTGATATCCGAAGTTGTCTCTCGCCCACGGTCCCCCGTGAACGAGGAGGATCATCGGGAGATTCTTCGCTTCGACGCCCCGCGGGGTCGTGAGGTATCCGTGGATCTTGAGGCCGTCCCGCGCCGTGAACGAAACGGGCGTTACATTCGAGAGCTCCGCCGGCTTGAGCCACGGGCGCGGGCGGTGCAGGAACTTCGACTGTCCCGTTTTCGCGTCGTAGAGATACGTGGCGCCCGGATCCGTTGGCGAGTTGAAGGAGACTATGTACTTGGACTCGTCGGCCGTTGACGATGAGATACCGGGTGCGCCGTCGTGAAGCTTGCGGACATCGGCGAGGAGTTTCGTAATCTTCTTCGTGCGCGGATAGACGCGCACCGTGTCGGCGGTGTACGTCGTCGCGATGAGTGAGTCCGTTACGTCGCTGAATACCGCCGACCCGAAGTCCACTTCACCCTTTGGGTCGCTCTCGATGACCGTCTCCTTGCCGGTAGCAAGATCGAGGAGAAGAAGGCGCGAGAGATTGGCCGTCCCGGCGTTACTCCTCACATAGAGGCGCTTTCCGTCGGGGGTGATCCTGAGAGGCGTCACATCCTCGGTGGCGGGGTATGTCGCGAGCGTTTTCCACGGGTCCCCGTCTTTCGCCCGCACCAGAATCTCGTTGGCGCCGCTGGGCGTCGACTGCGTAGCGACTCGTATCTGTCCCGCCTTGTCGATCAGGTAAGCGCCGTGCCGTCCCGGATTCTCGATGGCGAGATCGAGCTTGCCGCTCGCCAGATCCAGCCAGTAGGCATCGAAAGCTGCCGGAGTGCGCCTGTTCAATCCGATCAGGATCCTTCCCGGCGTCCTCCGGGGCACCGCGAAGATGGACGCGCGCACCTTGTCGAAGGGCGTGAGGTCGCGCGCGACGGGGACTCCCGCCTGACTCGGATCGACCGCGTAAATGCGGAAATTCTCATTTCCGCCTTTGTCCTGTGCGTAGAGGATGTAGCGTGCGTCGCGGGACCAGAAATACTGGCCAACGGGGCGTAGCGTGTCGGTCGTCATCACGCGCTCGTTCGCATCCGTGCCGTTCACCGGCCGGATGTAGACATTGAGCTTTCCCTTGTACGGCTTGAGGTATGAGAGCCATCGGCCGTCGGGCGAGATCTGCGCGCCGGCGATTTCAGGATTATCGAAGAAATGTTCCAGTGGTATCAGAGGCACAGTCGTGCGAACCTGGGCCGCGACGATGTCTGGGAGTGCGAGGCCACACAACACCATCAGGGTGAAGATGCTTCCTGGATTGCGCGCTCTCATAAACACCTCCTTTTGGAGTCTCATCGGTCGGGACAGATAAACGTAGAAGCAGGGCCCGACGCCCGGAAGACCGGCGGGGCGCGGCCGGGGGCCGACGGCAGGGCGGAGGTGAATTCATCTTCCGTTCGAGGGCGTGTATGCGCATGTTGCGGTTTCACGACGATCCGGAAGCCGAAGATGAACGCACAGCCCGCGGCAGAACCTCAGAGTAAGAGCGTCGCCCTCCTCGTGGGCACGATGAAAGGGGCTTTCTTATTGCGGTCCGATGAAGCGCGGAAGAGATGGCGCCTCGAGGGGCCGCACTTCCAGGGGTTCGCGATTTATGCTCTGCTGCATGACAGTAGAGGAGGCCGGAATCGAACGTTCGCGGCCGCGAACAACACTTTTATTGGAAGCACACTCCGCGCGAGTGCGGACCACGGCCGTAGTTGGAGTGAGCCTGACCAGTATACGATCAAGTTTCCCGAGGATTCCGGTCGTGCGCTCGCGCAGATCTGGCAGATCACACCGGGTCGCGCGTCCGAGCCCGACACATTGTATTGCGGCGTCGAGCCGGCAGCGTTGTTCGAGTCACGCGACGGTGGTGAGAGCTGGGAGCCGAACCGTGGGTTGCTGATGCACGAGCACCAGCCCAAGTGGCAGCCCGGTGCGGGTGGTCTGTGCCTGCATACCATAGTATTGGATCCCAACGATCCGAACCGGATGCTCATCGCCATCTCGGCCGCGGGGGTGTATCGCACCGACGACGGCGGAAAAACGTGGAATGCGCGCAATGTCGGTGTGCGCGCGGAGTTCCTGCCCGACAAGTATCCGGAGTTCGGGCAGTGCGTGCACAAGGTGGTTCATCATCCCTCGAAGCCCGAGCGTCTTTTCCTGCAGAACCACTGGGGACTGTACCGGAGCGACGACTGGGGCGACAGCTGGACTGACATTGCGAACGGTGTTCCGTCCGATTTTGGGTTTGCGATGCAGATGCATCCGCACGATCCGGAGACCGTGTACATAATCCCGCTCGAGTCCGACATGTTTCGCTGCACGCCGGAGGCGAAGCTGCGTGTGTATCGCACGACCGACGCGGGCGCGAGCTGGGATGCGTTGACCGATGGTCTGCCCCAGAAGAACGCGTATGAGACAGTGCTGCGCGATGCGCTTACGGCGGATTCACTCGATAATGCGGGGATTTACTTCGGCACGCGGAGCGGAAAGCTGTTCGGCTCGATGGATGACGGCGCGACGTGGCGCGAGCTCGCCGATGGATTGCCGCCGGTGGTCTGTGTGAAGACAGCGGTCATGACTGAGCAGTGATTACGATCGAGCTCCCGAAGTCGCTTGGGCTGTCGGTGGATGGGAAGACATTGGTGGAGATCGACGAGCCGTGCGCAACTGTCGGCGATGCGTTGGCGGCGCTCGGAAGACGATCGCCGGGTGTGCTGGATCGTGTAGTTGACGAACAGGGCGATGTCCGCAGGCACGTGAACGTTTTCAGGAATGGAGAGAGCATCCGCTTCCTTGACGGATTGCGTACGGCGGTTTCTGATGGAAGCATGATTCTTATTCTAACGGCCATCAGTGGTGGATAGCCGATGAGGGCGAGCGGTTAGAAGAGTCCGGACGACACCTTTCCGCGCGAACACCGCGACGAGAGTCCGACGCGCAGCTGCGGACGACATGGCGTCTGACGTCGGCGACAAAGTCGCACCGGGTACTCGCGCGCTGCACGACGCACAAAGCGCCGCGGCTCCGCATGCCAGCCATCGCATTACCGCCGGACCAGATGGCCAGCAGGGCATAGCGCGACGCGAGCGAATCACGGTTCGTCGGATGGCCGCTCTCCTAGTATTAGCGTAATCCACGACGCTACGCGCCACTCACGGCGGGCCGGACCGCCCTTTACGTCACCTGCGCGAGCAGATACCCGGCCCACAATGAGCCGACGAGCGCGCCACCGTAACAGAGCGGGTTGATTACTTCGTTCAGGTGCTTGATCTGCAACCCGTCATAGAGTGTGTAGCGGAGGCGATGAGCTGCGTGAAACAGCGACAACGTGCACAGGACGAAGAGAACCACGCGCGTGAGCGGATGACCCAACAGAACGAGCAGATGCTCGTGGCTGGGTGGCGAGATCCATCCGAGAGGGAACGCGAGTCCGAACAGGAACAGCAGACTGGGTATCAGCATCGCCGCCACCACGCCGCCGGCGCTGAAGAGCAGCCACAGCAAGGGCTCCACGGATCGCCTCGCCATTTACACTCCGAGAACGAGCCAGACCACGAGCGCTGACGACAGCGCCCAGGCCGCGTAGTTTGAGGCGATGATCCATGGTCCGGGAACTCGCCTGCCCAGCACGCGCAACACCATCGCCTGCGGCGCCAGGTTGAACCAGGTGATCGCGTGCAACGCGACGAAGCTCAGGCTCACGGTGTTGATGACGAGAACGACAGGGCTGCCGGACCAGGCCAGGAACTGTTCGTATCGAGAGTCCCCCTGGCTCACTGCGCGGACCAGCAGGAGGAGGTAGACGACCGACCACGCAACGAAAACGCTGCTCAGCTCGCGCAGGATGAACGCAAGATAGGACCGGCGTTCCAGCCACCAGTACGTGGACACCCGCGGGCGGAACCAGCGCGGATGGTACTCGGTGGGGGCCGAGGGTTCGCTCATCGCGCGCTCCATGGCACGAGGAAGTCGTGCAGCGAGTCCAGCGCAGCGGTCAGCTTGTAACGCTGAATGGCACCGGCGGGATCAACATTCTTCGGACAGACCTCGGTGCATTCTCCCACGAAGGTACAACCCCAAATGCCTTCGTGTTCGGAAAGGACCTCGAGTCGTTCGCTCGCGCCTTCGTCACGCGAGTCGAGGTTGTATCGCTGGGCGAGGGCGATGGCCGCCGGCCCAATGAACTCCTGGTCCAGGCCGTAGATCGGGCAGGCAGCGTAACACAGCATGCAGTTGATGCACATGCTG